>JBCCQC010000650.1:0-3254 GCA_039024535.1 Chloroflexota bacterium | reverse complement strand
GGGGTATGTCGGGCTGGCTTCCGCGCTGGTGCCGCCGTCGCCAAACTGCCACGCATAGCTCACGATGTTCCCCGTGGAGGTGCTGCTGTCGAATACTACGCTCTCGCCTGCCGTCACGCTGGCCTGCTGCGGCGTGAACGCCGCCTGTAAACCTGCGCCCATGCTGATAGCTATTGTGTCCAAACTGGTGCTACCATCCTGGCCGGTGAGCGCGAGTGTAACCGTGTATTCCCCCGGTGCCTGGTAAATGTTGGCAGGGGCAGGCTGGTCGCTGATATTGCCATCACCAAAATCCCATGAATAGGTGGCAATGTCCCCTGTGGAACCGCTGCTATCAAACTGCACTGTATCTCCGACTGCCGCCTGCAACGGTGCTGCGCTGGCAACAGCCGTGACTGCTGTGAGGGGTGCAGACAGGGTAATCTCAGCATCATCCGTTGCTGTCCCTGCGGAATTTGTCACACTGAGCCGGACGGTATATGTACCATAGTCTCCATAGACCTGTTGTGGCGATTCATCACTGCTGGTGCTGCCATCGCCGAAGTCCCATGCGTATGTCAGGCCCTCGCCAGTTGAGCGGTTCACAAAATCAATGGTCAGGCCAACACCATCATCAACCACAATAGCGTCAAATGCGGCAGCAGGTGGTTGGACTGGATCAACAGCCGTAACTGAGATAGTTTCGGTGTCTGTTCCACCGGGGCCTTCAACCACCAGCGTGACTTCATAAGTCCCCTGGGAAGTATAAGTATAGGCCGGGGATGCTTCGTTACTGAAGTTACCATCACCCAGATCCCATGTATAACTCGTGATCTGCCCTCCGATTGACTCGCTCGTAAACTGAACATCAAGGGGCGCATCACCGCTTTCCGGGTTCACGCTGATGTTGACATCCGGGGCATCTGGCGGACGCGAAACGGTGATCGTTTCCTGGTCAGTATCCTGGCCGCCATCTCCCGTTACAATCAACTCAACAGTAAATGTTCCTGCCTCGGTGAATGTGAACTGTGACTGTGCGGCGTTGCTGAATGTTTCACCATCAACACGCCAGTCATAGGTGTTGGCGTTTGCGGTTGAATCCGGCGTAAAGTTGACCTGTAGCGGGATTTCACCGGCAGTCGTAGATGCTGTAAATGAAGCGTCTGGCGCAGGTACCGCCGGGTTTTCCACAGTGATCTGTCGAATGGCGCTGGTCGCACCGCCGGGGCCTTCCACACTCAGGATGACGTTATAGGTACCAACCTCGGTGAACGTGTGCGCGGGGTTCTGCTCGGTAGATGTAGCGCCATCGCCAAAGCGCCATTCTCTGGCAGTAATATTGCCCGTGGATTGGCCGGTGAACTGCACCACCAGCGGCGATTCTCCGCTCACGCGATCCTGTGTAAAGGCAGCCACAGGTGGCGAGACGCTCTGCACGCTGATCTGTCGGGATACGTTGGAAGCCCCACCGGGGCCGGTTGCCGTCAGGATGACTGTGTAGATGCCCGGATTACGATAGGTGTAGGTCGGGTTGATTTCCGAGCTACTACCACCATCGCCAAAACTCCACTGGTAGCCGGTAATTTCCCCCTGAGATTGATTGAAGAAATTCACAACCAGCGGTGTCTGGCCGGCAGTAGCGCTCTGGCTGAAGGCTGCAATGGGTCGTGGGATTGTCGTCGCTGTTGGGATGGGTGTTGGCTGGCGGTTCTGTACGCGGATATTGCCAACAACCGTAGATAAACTGGTGCCGTCCCGCAGGGTCACACGCAGCCGGATATTGTACAGCCCATCGTCAACCGTAGATGTATTCCAGATACCCAGCAGCCCATTGTTCACCGGCCTTTGCGCCGTTCCAGTGATCGGGAAGAATAAATTGCCCGGATTGGGCTGCGGGCCATACTCTACCTGATATTGCAGGAACTGTGGATGCGAGGCGGCACCGAGTATCTGGGTATTGCCAGAAATAATGCTCCCCGGCACCGGCGAGAGAATAACGATACTGATTGGCACTGGCGTGCTGGCCTGTGCCGGTGGCACTGCTGTCGGTGGTAGAATCACGGAACGCGTCGGCTGTTGTGGTTGCTGTAATGGTAGCGAGGTCACTGTCGGTCGTGAGGTGGGTATACCGGCACTCCCGGCAGGGGTGCGTGTGGGCTGCACGGTGTTCGTTGGTACATCCGTCAGCTCCAGCGATTGCTCTGGTGCGCCAGTGAGTGTGCAGGCCCCCAGTAAAAATGATATGATTAATGCACACGCCAGACCGAGACTTCGTCTGGTTGATAAAATAGTCATTCCGGGATTCCTTCCGAATAGATGAATACTTCCAGACTATCTATTATAGACATAAACGGAACATCCTACCCGACGACATACCGACTGATTGGATTTACCCTGGAGCATAAGCAATGAAAGTACTGATTGTTGACGACGAGCAGGACATCCGGGAAGCACTGGGCAAAAAGCTGCAACGCGAGAACTTCGAGGTCGTTTTACGTGGTGACGGCCTGGAAGGGCTGAAGGCATTTCATGGTGAGCACCCGGATCTGGTGATTCTTGATATTGTGATGCCGGGTGAAATGGATGGGCTGACGACCTGCCGCCGAATTCGTGAAGTTGCGGATACGCCCATCGTGATGCTATCGGCCAATGCCATCTCTGAAGAAGATGTGATTGAGGGACTGAGTGCCGGGGCCGATGAATACCTCATCAAGCCAGTACGCCTCAATGAATTTGTGGCGCGGGTTCATGCCATTCTGCGGCGTGCCCAGCTTGCCAGCAACGACAATGACATGGGCTACGACGATGGCTACCTCAGTATTGACCTGCAACGGCGTCATGTTCATGTAGACTCTCGCAAGATTCACCTCACACCTACCGAGTTCAAACTGCTAGCCGTCCTGCTGGAAAATTCTGGCCATGTTGTTACGCAGCGGGATTTACTGGAGCAGGTGTGGGGCAAAGAATATATCGACGACATTTACTATCCGCGCGTGTACATCAGCCAGCTACGGCGCAAGATAGAACCGGAACCTGCTAACCCGGTCTACATTCTCACTGAGCACCGTGTTGGCTATCGTTTCGAGAAACAACTATCCAGCGAAGTCTAACGATCCTTCAATGTTACCACTGACTACCGTAACCACGCTTGTCAACAGCCTGACGCTGGTGATGACACTCGGGTTCCTCATCATTATCATCTGGCATGACCGCCGCAAAGAACAGAACCAGTTTTTTGCGCTTTTTCTATTCGCGGTCGCCATCTGGAGTGCAGG
>JBCCQC010000649.1:0-3269 GCA_039024535.1 Chloroflexota bacterium | reverse complement strand
GCCACATCAAGGGGAAAGCAAACAATAAGGAGGAACTATGGTTTCCGAAGCAGCAAACGTGCGTCCTGGCCCGAAGGGGCGGGCCATTATTGAGCGCGACAACCGGCGTATGTCGGGTTCGATTGTGCGGCGCTACCCGTTTGTTATCGAAAAAGGGCGTGGGGCGCATGTGTGGGATGTGGATGGTGCGGAGTATATCGACTTTGCGGCGGGGATTGCGGTTACGTCTACCGGGCACAGTCACCCGGAGGTGGTGAAGGCCATCCAGGAGCAGGCGGAGAAGTTCATTCATATTGCGGGAACCGATTACTACTACGATGTGCAGGTGTCGCTGGCGGAGCGGCTGAACGCGATTGCGCCGTTTGATGATGACGCGCGGGTGTTCCTGACGAACTCCGGGGCGGAGGCGGTGGAAGGTGCGGTGAAGCTGGCGAAGTGGTTCACGCAGCGGCATCAGGTGATTGCGTTTCATGGGGGGTTCCACGGGCGCACGATGGGCGCACTGTCGCTCAATGCGAGCAAGGTTATACAGCGCAGTGGCTTTGGCCCGTTTATGCCCGGTGTGCATCATGTGCCGTATAACAACCCGTACCGCTGCGGCCATGGGCGTGAGGAAGTGCAGTGTGTGGCCCATTGCAGGTGCGCGGACTATATCGAAGATGTAGTATTCCAGCGGCTGGTGCCACCGGGTGAGGTTGCTGCTATTGTTGTCGAACCGATCCAGGGTGAGGGCGGTTATATTGTGCCGGATGTGCGGTTTATGCGGCAGCTTGGCGATATTTGCGAAGAACACGGCATTATGCTGATTGCCGACGAGGTGCAGACGGGCATCGGGCGGACGGGCAAATGGTGGGCGATTGAGCATTTTGATGTGCAGCCGGATATTGTGTGCAGTGCGAAGGGCATCGCCAGTGGGATGCCGCTGGGGGCGATTATTGCACGCGAGGAAGTGATGACGTGGCCTGCCGGGTCGCACGGTAGCACGTATGGCGGGAACCCGGTGGCATGTGCGGCGGCACTGGCAACGCTGGAGCTGGTGGAGAGCGGGTATATGGCAAATGCTGCCGAACAGGGCGCGTATATGATGGCGGCACTGGAGGATATGCGCGACCGTCACCCGACGATGCAGCACGCGCGTATTGATGGCAGGGGGTTGATGATTGGCGTGGAACTGGTGCTGGATGAAACGCGCAAGCCGGCAAAAGCTATTCGCAACCGCACGGAGCATATCGGGATTGAAAACGGGGTGCTGCTGCTGGGCGCGGGGACGAGTGTGGTGCGGTTTTGCCCGCCGCTGATGATTGAGCGTGAAACGGTGGACGAGGGGTTGCGCCGGTTCGATGAGTCGCTGAGGCAGGCGGAACAGGAAGCGGGGTTGCTGTAGCGGAAATTAAAAAGGGACGACACGTGGTCGTCCCTGTTGATGCCTCAGTATAAAATTACACCGGGCGCGGAAACGTCACAGCGTTTAGCCCTGGACGAGCGTTACGCTGCTGGCCTGCAGGCCCTTCTTGCCCTGGGTGATCTCGAACTCGACCTGAGCGCCTTCTTCAAGCGTCTTGTAGCCGTCGGCCTTGATCTCGGAATAGTGGACGAATACGTCGTCGCCGCCAGCGCGGGAAATGAAGCCGTAGCCCTTTTCTGCGTTAAACCACTTGACGGTGCCTGTTGTACGTTCTGCCATTGGATGTGTCTCCTGAGTATTCAATAGGGTTTTGCATGAACCTGCGGTACGCATACCCATCCAACTCAGGACACATATGCGGTACTCGGTGAAGAGATGATGCTGAGTGAGTACCACATGTACATGCCGCGCCTGCGGCGATGATTTGATGTAGCAACTTCTGTATCTTCTCTGCTGCGGTCTTTCTGGTGCCCAACCACTGCACCGGTGTGGTGAAACAAGAGCGTTTCGTTAAGCCACACTGCCATGTTGCATGTTAACACAATTTAAGTGCGCGTACAGGGCAAAATGCCACATGTTTTGTAAGACTTTTATAGATGCGTCAGCCAGAAATCATATCTTCCAGCAGGTCGGCGGCGGTGGGTGGCCCGCCCAGATCGGCCATTTCTGCGGCGAAATCGCGGGCGGTTTGCTGGACGTGCTCGTTTTTCATCAGGGCGTGGGCACCTTCCAGCAGTTTGCCGTTGCGCACGTCGTGGGCGCTGAGGTTGAGGCCGACTTTTGCCTCTGCAACGCGCTTTGCCTGGCCGCGCTGGTCGGCGGCGTGGGGCACGACCATCTGCGGGATGCCGTGTGTGAGTACGGCGTGTGTGGTGCCCATGCCCCCGTGCTGGATGACGAGTTTGCAGCGTGGCAGGATGTGCGCGAGGTTTACCCAGTTGAGCAGGCGGGAGGTTTTCGGCAGGGCGGCGATGAGTTCCTGTTTGGCGGCGGGTTCGATGGGGTTGTTGCCGATAACGACGATGGGCACCAGCCCGACGCGATGCACGGCATGGGCCGCCCAGCTAAAAAAGCCGAGGTCGCCGGTGAAGGTGCTGCCGAGCGTGATGAGCGCGAGTGGTTTTTCTGTTGGGATTGCTTTGAGCCAGTCTGGTTGAGGCTGGCGAGTGGTGGCGGGTTTGCCGCCGACGAATTGATTTTGATCCAGCATGTAGGCGGAGTCTGCGCTGTACCAGCTTTCGGTAAAGTAGCTGATGTGGAGGTGTGGGCTGATGATGGAGGGGGTGGCCCCGTGTGAGAAGTTGGTGCCCTGTAAGCCAAAGTGCGTGTACAGGTTTTCCATGCGCTGGATGCTTTCCTCGCTGAGGCGCTTCTGTACCGGGAACAGGTGTTCTTCCTGCATATCGGCGGTGGCAAGCCACCCGGCCACGGCCAGTGGTACATCCAGGGCTTCCGCAGCGAGTGCTGCTGCCGTTAGAAATGGGTCGGTGATGATGGCATCAGGCTTGCTGATGCTGGCGGCAAGGTCAATGATGTGTTGTGTGGCCGCACGCACGAGGTCTTCGGTCATCCATGTATCCAGCGCACGGACATAACGCAGCATGACAGCATCCTGCGGATTCATCTGGCTGACGTCGGGTTGTGGTGGTGGCGGCCATAACCAGCCGGTTTCTGCGATGGGTGCGAATGCCAGCCCGCTGCCCTCTACGGGGGCGCGGATGGGTTCGCCGCTGACCCATGTGACATGGTGACCGCGCTGTTGGAGTACCTGTGCTGTTTTGATGAAACCGCCCCAGTCCATGTGGCTGAACAGTGGGGCGGAGATGAACCAGAATTTTGCCATGTGTCGGGCTAGCCAGCAATC
>JBCCQC010000648.1:0-3269 GCA_039024535.1 Chloroflexota bacterium | reverse complement strand
TTCACGCTCTGCTTTTTTGAGCTTTGCCACCACCAGGTCATAGCTCTCACGCACCATGTCGCGGAGTTCGTCGTCCGGGATTGCGCCGTCAATTGTGACCGTGTTCCAGTGTTTTTTGTTCATGTGGTAGCCGGGTTTTACATCGTCCGGGTACACGTTGCGCAGGATGATGGCGTGTTCCGGGTCGCCCTTCAGGTTGACGGAGTTGTCTGCCGGGTCTGCGCCGACAAGCGCGAATAGTTTGCCCATCACTTTGTAAACCAGTGTATCTGGCCCGAATGGACGGTCTTCTGTCGCGCCTTTCATGCTCATGATGGTGTCGTATAGCTCAGTTCTGTTCATCGTCTTCAACTCTCTCAGCAGCGAGTGCAAATGGTGGAAAGGGCGGCGGTAAAATGCTGTCATCTATCGAGCCAAGCGCGTCGTAAATTGCCTGTGCTGCGCGAAGTTGATCCTGAAAAGACCTGCGCCAGATATACGCGCTCACAGGTACGAGAACGACAAGGGGTAAGGCTATAATCAGCCAACCCAGCAAAATCAACGCCACTGCGATTGCAGTTATGAGGATCAGAACAATTCGGGCCGCTATACCTGTTAAACTCATCCGTATCCGCATGTGTACATGATAGCCGGGGTGAGTTGCTTCTCTGTTTGCCCTCATCCAACCTCTTGCAGTCACAGGCCCACTTTTCTTGTTTAGTAGATAGGTGGTAATCGTTCCGTCCACATCCTGACTGTTACGGCCATGTCCCCGATCAAACTTACAGAGGTGAGAGACTACGATATTAGGATATTGATCCTTGATACCATATAATTTACTCTGAATCTCCCGGTGGCGCTTCAGACCCGTTTGAAAGCCTGAAGAGCCTTTGCCAATCAGAACATCTTCGAACACCGAAAGTCTGAAAAGCAACAATTGCTGTGGTAGCGTCCATATGTACCTGACTGTCAAATAATCGCCTCCCGTGCTGCGAACATGCGTTCTGATAAGTCTATCAGATAATCGCGGTTTTCGCAGCGGTCGCGCCAGTTTTTCGGCACAGAAGCCAAACCCAGACGCGCTGCGCTGATGCCCCCGCCAATGCAAGCAATACTGTCGCTATCGCCGTCCGTGTTGGCTCCGCGCCGCACGCACGCCACGTAATCGTTCGGGTACTTCGTCACACACCACAGCGCCAGCGCGACGGCTTCTTCCCCCACCCACCCTTCGCCAATGTGCGTGAGTGCCTTTTCTTCGCTGGCAAAGTGTGCCTGCCCCGCCCGGTAGATGGCCGCGTCGAACTCGTCGCTGATGCCATCGGTGATTTCGAGTGCATGGCGCATGTATTCGTCCGGGTGAACGCCATCTAACGCTAATTTCACCAGATAGGCGGCGGCGATGCTGGCAGCAATGGCTGCCGGGTGGCCGTGGGTGATAATACCGCTGGATTTTGCCACCTCGACCAGTTTTTCGGTGTCGTGCTGGTACAGGTAGCCGATGGCCGCTACACGCATGGCGCTGCCACAGCCCTTGCTATGAGCTACACCAGATTTATGCCACGGTGCGCCAAGACGAAAATTGTTTACACCCCGGCGGCAGGTCATCCCCGGCATTCGTCGGGGTGCTGTGTCGTCCCATTCAATGAAGCGCTTGCCTACCGCGTTCATCTGCGTGTCGATGTCTGCATCCAATCCGGCATCCAGCAGCCCTTCTGCTACGGCCAGCGTCATCTGTGTGTCGTCGGTGTACAGTGCAGGATCAGGCGGGTACTGAATACCGTCTACTCCCCAGCGTTCTTTGATGCGATCTAATCTCTTGAATTCAGTCTCGTACCCCAGGGCATCACCCAGTGCCAGCCCGAATAGAATTGCCTGTGCGTGCTCTACGCTCATTATCACCCTCTTACAGAATTTTTGGTCACAGCCCACATTTACCATGTATAATACTATGCAGAAAGCATGAGACGGAGTTTTTTCTGATGGAGAAGTTCAAAGCACTACGAGAGCGCATCCGAAGCGTACAGTACGGATTGCTCATCGTGGTCGTATTTACCATCGGTTTCCTGATGGGAAACCTGACCAACATCACCGCAGCCTCACAAATCAGCCTCAGTACAGAGGAAGAAGCAGAATTTGCCGCGTTCTGGGAAGCATATGACCTGCTCCGGGATCGCTACCTCGATCCGCTCGATACCCATACCGTGGTAGAAGGTGCTATTGCAGGTATGCTGGAAGCCACCGGCGACCAGTACACGGGCTATATGTTCAGCGAAGTGTATAGCCTGCTGGACGAAGACATTTCCGGTGAAATCCAGGGCATTGGCGTGGTCATCCGCACCAACCCGGATAACGGCCTGATTGAAGTGGCGAACGTGATGCGGGATACCCCTGCACAGGAAGCCGGTGTGCAGGTCGGTGACTTCTTCATTGAAGTGGACGGTGAAGATGTGATCGGCTATACCCAGCTTGAACTGGCCGGTGTGGTGCGTGGGCCACGGGGTAGCCTTGTGGACATTGTGTTCCTGCGCGACGAAGAAGAAGTGGAATTGAGCATCGAACGTGATCGAATTCCGATCCCGACAGTGGAATTTGCCGTGCTTGAGGATGAAATCGGCTTTATCCGCATGTTCGAGTTCAATGCGCAGAGCCGCCCGCAGTTTGAAGCAGCCCTGTCTGAAATTAACGCAGACGAACTTGAAGGCTTGATTATCGACCTGCGCGGCAACCCCGGCGGTACGCTGGACAGCGCTATTGATATGACCAGCGCGTTCCTGCCGGAAGAAAACGGCGTGATTTTGCGCGAAGAATTTGCCAATGGCCGCACGGATACGCTGCGCTCGAACGGTGACTATCTGGGGCTGGAGATTCCGATTGTGATCCTGGTAGATGAAACCAGTGCCAGCGCATCCGAGTTGATGTCCGGCGCACTCCAGGACACAGATAATGCAACTATCATCGGCGAAACGTCCTTCGGTAAGGGCACTGTGCAGATCTGGCAGGGGCTTTCTAACGGTGGCGGCGTCCGCATTACCATTGCACGCTGGCTCACGCCGGACGGCAACTGGATTCATGAAGAAGGCATCAACCCGGATCTGACGATTGACTGGGATCCCGAAGGCGGCTACCTGCTGGACGTGAACGACGAGGAATCGCTGGCCGGTGACCCACAACTCCAGGCAGCAGTAGACTTTTTGCAGGGCCGCGAAGTTGAGGAAATCCCGGAGCCTGTAGAAGAAGCCGACGCGACAATCGAAGAAGGCGCTGATCTCTTCGACGAAGACGCAACCGAG
>JBCCQC010000647.1:0-3271 GCA_039024535.1 Chloroflexota bacterium | reverse complement strand
TGATCGGTCTGGTGCTGCTGACCTCGCCTTTGCTGGCGCAGGAAAATACAATTCCGCCGCTGACGGGGGCCGTGTACAGCCCTACCAATAATGTGTTCATCCGCCACCCGGAAGGCTGGCGCGGCTTTGAGGGCGACACTGGCACACTGTACGTCACGACGCCGGCAAGCGAACCATTCGGTAATCTGTATGGCGAAGATAACCTGCTGGATGCGGGAAATGTGGTGCTGTCGATTCGTGTGCGCCGCTTTGAAGACAACCCCCGCATCCCACCGAACGAGAGCAGTGTTGTTGCAGCAGCGCGTTATGTTCCCGGAACCCCGGCCCGTGACGCCTACACACCCACCCTCACAAATTTCACGCGTTATCGCGGCGGCGAACTCAACGCACCGTTCTTGCCGAATACTCGCCAGTATATTCTCTTTCTGGATGAAACGCGCTTTGCCGATGTGCTGATTAACGCCGCGCCGGGGTCATTTGATGCGTACCTGCCGACACTGGAAGCCATGATTAAAACCCTCACACTTTCCAGCAGCCGTCCGGCAGATATGCGCAGTGCCTTTCGGGGTGGGCTGTACTTTTCGCAGGGGTTTGCGTTTACCAGTGGCACGCGCCTGTTTGATTCAGCTTTCGGCAACCTGTTTATTGAGGTGCCACGCACGTGGACATTTGAGGAATTCAGCCGCGAGTCATTCTTGCTGACAAACAGCCGCCTGCGTGAGGACTTTTACCTGTTCCCCGGCGAGTTTGTTGTGAGTGCCCGTTTTGAGCAAATACCGGGGGATGCAGTAAAAACGCCGCGCAGCCTGTTGTATGAATCACTGCCCGATGCGGGTCAGCGTGTGCTGAGTGTGGATGATTTCACATGGAACGGTGAGCCGGTTGCGCGTGCGGTCATCAGCGACGATACGTTTTACCTCACGCGCCTTGTACTGGAGCCTCCGCGCACCGATGACCAGCCGCGCCAGCTAACCCACTCCCTGACGTTTCTCGTCAAAGTGGGCGATGGCGCACTGCAACAGGTTGAGGGCAATATTCTGAACTTTCTCACGTCCGCGTACATGGAAAACGAGCAGTTCACCACATTTGAAACCCGCACCTACACTGCCAATCTGAGTGAACTCACGCCCGCGCCGTTTATCAGTGCGCGTGCCGACCTTGCCACCCATTTTCCGGCAGGCTGGTATATGAACGACACACCGAACAGCATCATTGCCCGCAGTACGAACACCCCGCTTGAAGCGGGTCTCGGCCTGTTCGAACAGTCGAACCCTTTTGAATCGGCGCTGGTGGAACTGACTATCGAGAGCTATGCAGCGCGTGGCCTTGACCCTGATATTCGCATCAATGAACTGCCCGCCACCACCGGCGACGCCAACATCTCCGAGATCACCGTGATTGACTTTAACGAGCGACAGGCCGTGATGTACGCCACCAATTTTGACTTCCGCACGCTCATCATGCCCATTAACCGCAGCGAGTTCGTGCAGGCGCGTGTCCGTGCAGAGTTTGAAACGTACAACCAGCGTGAGCGTGAAATTCTGGCGATGATGTCACGTCTGGAGAGGCGTGCGCTCGGTTCTGGCAGTGGAAGCTATTTTTCTGCGGCAGGGCTGAGCACATTTACCGCCCGCAGCCAGAAAGTGCAGCTTGATGTCCCCGCAGACTGGTATACGGCTGAGTTGAGCGATGGGGCCACCAGTTCCGCTATTCTCGGCATACCCGCCCGCGCCGATGTGCCGCTGACCGGCGATGTGGCATCCCCGCAGTTCAGGGAGAATGCGGCTGCGCTCGTCACTATCACTTACGACGACCCGCCCACATTCGCCACGGTGGATGACGAGGGTAATGTGCAGGTGTTCTCGCAGAACCTGTTTGACTATATGCAGGCCACCGTCGGAAGCGCGGATATTCTACCGCAACGCCTGACTGTGGCGGGCTACCCGGCTCTGCGACGTATCGAAAATGGCACCGGCTTTCTGTTGATCCAGCGCGATGACGGGTCGATTGTGCGGGTGTTTATCCAGAACCTGACCGGTGACCCGGCCACGCTCAACTACGATTTCGGCTTTGAAGGCCGCCTGTACCCGGTGCTGGATACACTTGAATACCCACCCGCTGACGCCACTATACCGACTGAATTCTATGCCAACCGGGGCAAAAACATCCTCATCCAGTACCCCTACGACTGGACAATCCGCGAGGAAAGCTACACCGTGCAGCAGGGTGAGGGTGAAAACGCCATCACACGCACGGAAACTATCGTCCGCTTCTCCAATGTACTGGACTATCGTGGGGAACCGGGACAGGTACAGATTTCTGTACAGGTGGAGCCACAGGAACCCGACCGTCGCTACAATCAGGACAGGGGACGCACACTGGCAAACATTGAAATCCGCGAGGCCGTGAGTGGTGCAACCGTCAGCGGCGTTATTGACACCGGCGGCGCGATTTTCACTGGCGAAACCACTTCGCCCTATCGTTTTCTGATATTTGACCTTGAGGTGGGCACCCGCGACGACCTCGAACGCTTCTACCCTACGTTTATCAACATGATTAACTCGCTGGAAATTACGGTGATACCCGCAGGGGATGCCGCAGAAGAAGCTACGGCCACAGAGGAAGCAGACAGCTAACCCAGCACGCGCAGTAAATCGCCCATATCCGGTGAGAGCGGCACAGCCATGCCTTCGTCAATGAGGTAACGGTTGCCACTCGCCGGGTTATCCACGGCGTACAGGGTGCGTCCCTGCCGTATAGCGGCTTTTGCAGCGTGCATGGCCCCGCCATCTGCCGCCGTTTCTACAATAATCACGGCATCGGCCAACCCGGTGATAATGCGATTGCGTGCGACAAGGCCGGGGGTGCTGACGGTTGCATCCGGGGCCACTTCGCACAGCAGCGTGCCATACATCCGCAGCATGTGGGCCAGCGCCGAGTTTTCCGGTGGGTAGGGCTTGAGTACGCCGCTTCCCAGTACGCCTACCGTGTAGCTGCCGGGAACTTCCAGCACAGCCTGCTGTGCAATGCCATCTATGCCGGTTGCCATGCCACTGATAACGACAACACCTTCACTTGCGAGAGTGTGTCCGATGGTTTTTGCCTGCCGCTGTGCTGGTTCGGATGGGTTACGTGTTCCCACAACGGCAATATGGGGTACGTCCGGCTGTTTGAATGTACCCAGTGAAAACAGGGTGGGTGGGCAGTCGTTGATTTCGTGCAGGCGTGACGGGTATGTCTCGTCGTCCATATACATCAGCGTGATGCCCTC
>JBCCQC010000646.1:0-3272 GCA_039024535.1 Chloroflexota bacterium | reverse complement strand
GCGATGTGATGAGTTTGCCATTGGTTTGTCTATCAACACAGGCGGCGATAGAATGTCTTCAATATAGTCATCGCTTACAGTGCGGGTTTGCTGCGTCTGCGAGCGTTTCCGTAGCAGTTTCGGCAGCACGACTATTGCCGCCAGCATTCCGCGCAGACGGGCACGGGCGGCCTCGCCGCGCCATGCTTTTGCCGCTTCTACGGCAAGCTGCCACTGCGCACGGACTATTTTGCCTCCGTGCTGCTTCCACACCGCCGCCGGGACATCCTTCACCAGAATGTAGATCAGGTTGCGCCCGTCATAGTAACTGGACGTAACGCCACCCCCCGTAGCGGACAGGTGATGATAGACGATGGCATGAGGCGTGTAAAGGCACCGCCACCCGCGCAATTGCGCTCGCCAGCCAATATCTACATCCTCGCCAGAGAAGAAAAAGTCGTCGTCCAGCAGCCCGATTTCATCCAGCATCTGCCGCCTGTAGGTAGAGGAGCCACCGCACGCACTGAACACATACTCTGCGGCGTCGTACTGGCCGGTGTCCTGTTCCCACACGCCCCGGTTTACCGCCCGCCCGTTCACGGTGAACAGGTCGCCGGTCGTGTGGATGTGGTCACGTCGGTCGAACAGCAGCATTTTGCTCGCCACACTGCCGATTTTCTCATCGCGGCTGAAGGCGTTTACGACACTCGTGGCCCACTCCGGGTGAACCTCGGTGTCGTTGTTCAATAGGCAGATGAACTCGCCGCACGCAGTTGCCATCCCCGCATTGCACGCCCCGGTGAACCCCCGGTTTTCCGGTAGCTGCACCCACTTTACCCACGGGTAGTCACGCTCCACCCGTTCACGGGAGCCGTCCTCGCTGGCGTTGTCTGCAATGATGACTTCGGTGTTCGTGTACGTCTGCGCCGCCAGGGAATCCAGGCAGGTGGGCAGGAAGTGCGCCCCGTTCCAGTTCGGGATAACTATAGATAGCAGGCCGGGGGTGAATTCGGTAGGTAGGGGTGCCACGCGCAGTGTCCCTGTGCGTCCTATACTATTCGTCATCGCCAACCAGCAGGCCCTCACGGTGTAAAAATGCGTCTACGGCGTCCTGCCACGGGCGCAGGGTCACGCCAAGATGCTTTGCCGCTGTGTTTGCCAGATGCGTGTACTCCGGGGGCGTGGATGGGCGCGGCCAGTCTACACTGCTGATCTTCGCAATGGGCGTGTCCCTGTGTCCGGCATGATCCAGAATGTAACGCGCAAACGTCCAGCGAGAGACGGCCCCCTCGTTCACGATGTGGTAGGTGCCGGGGCGGTTGATGTTGCCCAGATTGAATATCGCGGCGGCAAGGTCGTTGGTGTATGTCGGGTGAGCCACCTCATTTGTCACCACGCGCAGGTTTTTACCGGCGTTAGCGGCGTTAATCATCGTCTGCATGAAGTTTTTGCCGCCATGCGCAAACAGCCACGAGGTACGCACAATCATGTGTTTCGGGTTCAGGCGGGCCACTTCCTGTTCACCGACGTATTTGCTGTAGCCATAGGGGTTTACGGGGCCGGTTGTGTCGTGTTCGTAGTAGGGTGTGTTGCGGTCGCCGGGGAACACTTCGTTGCTGCTCACGTGGATGATGGGTGCTCCCACTTCGTAGGCGGCGGCAGCTACATTACCCGCGCCATAGCCGTTGATTGCTATCGCTTTTTCTGGCTCACGGGCACAGCCGTCCACGTCTGTCCACGCCGCGCAGTGGATTACCAGATCGGGTCTGTTCAGCGTGACCAGTTCACGGGTAGCGTCATAGTCAGCAATGTCGATTTCGTCAATATCGACGCTGAAAACCTCGTAGCCCTCCTGCACATCGTAGATTTCCGTCAGCAGGCTGCCCAGGCGGCCCTTCCCGCCAGTAACCATGACTCTCATGTGGTGTCCTCTGTTTCTGTTGGTGTTTCCCGATAGTAGTCCCAGCACTCGCGCACTTTAGCTTCCCAGTACGTGCGCGGGTCTTCGATTTCATCGCCGTGCATAGCGGAATAGGTAAAAAAGCCCTGCCCTGGCATCCCGTCGGATTTACGCACCACCAGCGCACACAGGTTCGGGCGTCCGGCTTCACGTTCATCATAGCAAATGTCGCGCAGCAGGTTGTAAATGGCCGGGTTACGGTGGTGCAGGGGCGTTTGCAGCATCCGCCCGAACTCGCCATAGCTCACGGTGTCGCCGTGGGCCGCTATCTGCCGGAGCAAATCCAGCATGTCGGCACGTATGGCTGCATAGTCGTCTATGCCGAAGCTGCGTTCACTGTCGCTCATGCGCGTTCGTCAATCAGGTCGTCTGCCGGGACGGTATGAAATGCCAGTACGCTCCAGCCACTGTCGCCGGTCTGCACGGGGCAGTGCCACACGCCAGGGGCCACCACGCTCCAGCGGTTTTCCAGTTCGGGCGCGTCAGACGCCTTCAGGTTGGATTGCCACGGGCCATCGGTGCGCGTTTGAATATCGCACTGCCCGGCCATTACGCGGACAATCTGCGTGGCGTTGGGGTGACGCTCGATTTTGGTGTTGGCTCCCGGCGCAAAGACCGTAACCAGGCTCGATTTCAGGTTATCTGGCAGGGCGTTACCGTAGATGCGCAGGTCAAGTGGGATGGTTGACCACGGGGCGTTGCTTTCGTGACGCTTCATCTCAGCATACTCCAGCGTAGCCTGTATCGTGGCCCGGACATCTTCGCGTGTTACCAGTACTTCCAACTGTTCAAGGTCAATAGTTTCGCTCATGTGTTGTACTCCCCTGCTATGGTAATCCGTCCTGTTGGGGCGAAATGAGTATAATCACCGTAAGATGACGGTCAGTGAACCGTCATTGATGCTGATACTTTCCAGATCGTACTGTTCGCTCTGTGCGGTTACTGCCACCTGCCGGATGACATCGTTAGCGACGCGCTCGGCTTCATTAACCAGCGTTGCCAGTTCATCCGGGGGGCTGCTGTATAGAAAGCCGTTCACGTCCACGCCACGCACCGTCAACCGTGTGCCATCCACCTGCATCACCAGCCCCACGCGCTGCCGCAACGCCGACCCCTGCGGCTGCACTTCTGCGTAGACCACGCCACCGCCCGGTTTCAGGTCAATGCTGGCATTGCGGATGGTGTAGCCGCTTTCCGTGATGCCCTGCTGCCCGCAAACATAGCTCCATGCGCGGCACAGTTCCATGAAGTCGGCTTCGGTAGAGGTTACAGTGGCGATGTCCTGGCCGGTGTCATCTGCGCCCACAATCAGCGACGCTCCGGCGTTGTTCGG
>JBCCQC010000645.1:0-3274 GCA_039024535.1 Chloroflexota bacterium | reverse complement strand
CTTTGATGGCAGGGACCTCTTGCGGCTGCCCCAGGCTGAACTGCAGGCGGTTCGCGGCTCGCGCATCTCCATGATCTTTCAGGATCCGATGACCTCGCTGAACCCGGTGCTTACCATCGGCAGCCAGATCACCGAAGCCATCCGGCTGCACAAAGGCCTTAGCGAACGCGACAGCCGCAAACGGGCTATCAAACTGCTGGATATGGTGGGCATTGCCGACGCCGCCAACCGCATCGACGACTACCCGCATCAGTTCAGCGGTGGGATGCGCCAGCGCGTGATGATTGCGATGGGCCTGAGTTGTGACCCGCAGTTACTCATCGCGGACGAGCCGACGACGGCACTTGATGTGACGATTCAGGCGCAGATTATTGACCTGGTGAAAGACCTGAAGGAAGAAC
Source organism: Chloroflexota bacterium (assembly GCA_039024535.1). Taxonomy (GTDB): domain Bacteria; phylum Chloroflexota; class Anaerolineae; order Aggregatilineales; family Phototrophicaceae; genus DAOTTY01. The sequence continues at coordinate 2,873 of JBCCQC010000645.1, read as the reverse complement.
TGGGTATGGCGATGATCTGGATTACCCATGACCTGGGCGTGGTGGCCGGACTTGCCGACAGCATCAACGTGATGTACGGCGGCATGATTATGGAACGCGGGCCGATTGAGAAAGTGTTCGGCAACCCGGCCAATGCCTACACGTTGGGCCTGCTGAACAGCCTGCCGCGCATTAACCAGAACCGTGCAGAGCAGCGCCTGGTACAGATTGAAGGTAGCCCGCCGGATATGCGCATTGAGCCAGTTGGCGACCCGTTCGCGCCGCGCAACGTGTATGCCACCGAGCGTGACTTCAAGGAAATTCCGCCGCTGCGCGAGGTAGACAACGAAAACCCGGATCACCTGACACGTGCATTTTATGACCTGCGCGAACTCCGCGCTAAAGAAGCCGAAGGGATGGCGAACTGATGGTAGCTACAGGCACAGGCGTCATGATGGAGCGCAACGTTGCGCAGGGTGAGCCACTTGTACAGGTTCAGAACCTCGTCAAGCACTTCCCCATTACCAGCGGCATCATCTTCCAGCGGCAGGTGGGCGCGGTAAAGGCCGTGGACGACGTAACGTTTACGGTGAAAGCCGGTGAAACACTCGGCCTTGTGGGTGAATCTGGCTCTGGCAAGAGCACGACCGGGCGTACCATCCTGCAACTGTATCAGCCGACGGCTGGCTCCGTGGTGTTTGAAGGCACCGACCTCGTTACGATGAGTCCGAACGAACTGCGCCGCCAGCGCCGCCGGATGCAGATGATCTTCCAGGATCCGTATGCGTCTTTGAACCCGCGCATGACGGTAGGCCGCATTGTGAGCGAACCGCTGCGCATCCACAAGGTGATGCCGAACCCGAAAGAGCAGCAGGAATATGTGGAAAGCCTGCTGGAGCGCGTGGGCCTGAACCCGTTCTACACCAACCGCTTCCCGCATGAGTTCAGCGGTGGGCAGCGCCAGCGTGTGGGCATTGCACGCGCACTCGCGCTGAACCCGACATTTATTGTGGCCGACGAGCCGATTTCCGCGCTGGATGTGTCGATTCAGGCACAGGTGGTGAACCTGCTCCAGGACTTGCAGGAAGAATTCGAACTGACGTACCTGTTCATCGCGCACGACCTCTCCATGATCCGTTACATCTGCGACCGCGTGGCCGTGATGTACAAGGGCAAGATTGTGGAACTCGCCGATACCGACGAACTATATGACAACCCGGTTCACCCGTACACCCGCGACCTGCTCTCTGCCGTGCCAATCCCTGACCCGGAAGTGGAGAAGCAGCGCCGCCGCAACATCAGCCAGCCAGAAGAGTATCTGGAAGAAAGCTCCGTGCTGGTAGAAGTGTTGCCGAACCACTTCGTTGCAGAAAGCAAAGCCCACCTCGCGCAAAAGGCGTAGACAGCTACCCCGCCCGGGCACAGCAGGCTATACCTGCTGCGTCCGGGTTTTACAGCCACAAACCACGCACGCGAACTGCCAACGGACTTGATGCGACAATAGCCCATGCAATCACCCATTCCAGACCCCACCCCTTCCCGGCCACTCGCCATGCTTTACCACGCTGCCCTCATCATCGAATACATCTTCCTCACAGGGTATTTTGCGTTCCTGTGGTGGACGGCAGATGCAAATGCGGCACAAACCTCACGGGACATCAGCGACCTGGTGTTTATACAGTTCTTCGCACACCTCACCACAGCAGTGCTTGCCATGCAGGTGGGCACCCGACTGCGAGGCATCTGGCTGTGGCTGCTTGTGCTCATTTACGCCGGGGTGGGGGGATGGTTCATCTCTGACATTATCGGCGGCTGGCTGGCAACCGTGATCTGGGTGGTATCTGTGGGCATTGGCCTGCTCACAGACCGCGAGAACGCGCTGGGATATGCCATCTTAGAGGGCGGTTGGCTGATGTTTGCCGGGTTCTTGGCCGCACTGGTGGGCAGCATGTCAGGCGTACCGGAGGAATCGCTGCTGGTCGATCACATCGGCACAACAGCGGGCTGGGGCATCCTGTACTATGCCGGTTTGCTCATGTCTGAGTGGCTACTCAATCTACCACAGCAACCGACAGAGTACGAAGAATCCACGGAATAGTCCTCCACACTGATATTACAGAGAGCAAGGTCCACCTCGCACAGAAGGGGTAATATCCCACAGGGTGGATACTGCAACATCCGCTCTATCGGGTTAATCGTCATCGCTATCAATCTGGAATTTATTTAGATTGACTTTAAATACCTCATGCGGTACTCGATCTACTCCAACTTCATGCTGGAACATCAGGCTTATTAACTGTTTGCCGTTGATGAGTCCTATCGGCACAGCATCTTCTCGCTCTGCTTCACGTCTTGCACCGGAACTGAAGTCACTGGTTGTAATGACCAGCCCCTGCTCATGAGAACTGAGACTACCTCTTACCTGTTGCACGGTCTGTGATTGAACATTCTGACTCCATCGTTTTACCTGCACTGCCATCTTAATGCGTATACTATCCGCCACGACGAGTGTTCCGCGGACATCAATACCACCATCATGATGATAATCGGTTGTCTCGACTTCTTCAAAGCCCAATTCGACGAGCAATACGCTGATTAACTTCTCAAAATCATCGGGGTCGAATTTCTTGAGCTGATCTAACAGTTCACTTCGTGCTTTGTTGTTTACACTATAAACATCACCCGCCAGACCTTTGGTATCCACTTTGTAAGCCCGACAAGGCCGCGTTCAGCAAAATAAAATCGTGGTGATTCACCCGCATCTTCAAATCGCTTAATTTCTTGCTTAAGTGAGGTATGCATTGATATATGTGGAGATTTACTTTTGGTGGTGATGAGTTTTTGCTTTAGGACTCTACTAAGCCACTGACCGAAAGTTGTGTGAAAGAATCAGT
>JBCCQC010000644.1:0-3275 GCA_039024535.1 Chloroflexota bacterium | reverse complement strand
TCGTTGTCCCGTAGTGCCAGAACAAGGCGTTTCCCGTCTTCTACATCGAATGCATTGCCATCCGTAACTGTAATCTTCGGCATGTGCTTGAGTCCTTCAGTGTTATGGTCTTTATGGTCATTGGGCAAGCAGCACAGAGTGTATCCACACATGATAAGTATCGGCTTAATGCGCTACAATGCGGGTAAAAATCGGAGTGTCAAGCTATGCCCCTGAAGACCGAACACCGGATTGTATCGCTGCTGCCGAGCAGTACAGAAATTGTGGCCGCGCTGGGTTTCGAAGCGTGTCTCGTGGGACGTTCGCACGAGTGCGACTACCCCGCAGGGCTGGAACACCTGCCAACCTGCACCGCCCCGAAGTTCGACCCGGACGGGCGTAGCTACGAAATTGACCAGCGGGTGAAAGCCATTTTGCAGGAATCGCTGTCAGTGTATCGCATTGAAGCGGATACGCTGAAGGAACTGGCTCCCACGCTCATTGTTACGCAGTCGCAGTGTGAGGTGTGTGCCGTCAGCTTTGACGAGGTAAACCGGGTAGCCTGCGATTTTCTCGATTTACCGGCAGAAATTGTGTCGCTGGAGCCAAACGGCCTTGAGGATGTATTTGCTGATATTGAGCGTGTGGCCGCTGCGCTGGGTGTGCCGGAGCGCGGCACGAAAATGGTTACGGAAATGCAGGCCCGTATGGACGGCATTGCCGCACAAACGGCAAAACTGGCACATAAACCCACTGTCGCGCTCATCGAGTGGATAGACCCGCCAATGGCCGCCGGGAACTGGATGCCGAATCTGGTTGAAATGGCCGGGGGTATCAACCTGTTCGGGGAACCGGGTAAGCACTCGCCCTGGCTGGCGTGGGATGACCTGCTGGCCGCGAACCCGGATGTGATTGTGCTGCTGCCCTGCGGCTATGACATCGCAAAAACACAGGAAGAAATGACCGCGCTCACCTCACGTAAGGGCTGGCAGCAGCTTGTAGCCGTACAGCAGGGGCGAGTTTACATCACAGACGGCAACCAGTATTTCAACCGTCCGGGGCCACGCCTTGTGGAGTCTGTAGAAATACTGGCAGAGATGTTCCACCCCACCGTCTGCCAGTTCGGTCATGAGGGAGCCGGCTGGGTTCGCGCCTCAGTCTCGTTATCCGGGCGTGCATCCATATAATAGAGGCCGTTATCGTCAGCCAGCAGGGAAACCGTAACACACATGTCCGTTCTTACCGCATCTAACCTGAGCAAGTTCTTCGGAGCCACCGAAATCTTCAGTGATGTCAGTGTGGACATCCCACGTGGGGCGCGGATTGCGCTGGTGGGGCCGAACGGTGCTGGTAAAACCACCCTGTTGCACATCCTCATCGGTGAGCAGAGCGCAACAAACGGCGGGGTGCAGATGATGAAGGGCCTGCGTATGGGGTTCCTGCCACAGCGCCCGGAACTGCTTGGTGAGCACACGCTGCGAGAAGAAGCTATGACAGCGTTCGCAGAGTTGCAGCGGCGCGAAGCGGAACTGGCACAACTTGAGGAACGGATGGCGACTGGCGATGACGACGCACTGGAGCGCTATGGCCCACTACAGGAAAAGTTCGAGGCGGATGGCGGCTACACCTACCCGGACACGCTACGCGGGGTACTGAAGGGTCTTGGCTTCCGTGAAGATCAGTTTGACATGCCATTGACTGCGCTGAGTGGTGGGCAGAAGACCCGCGCTGTACTGGCACGCCTGCTGCTGGAAAAACCCGACCTGCTGGCACTGGACGAGCCGACCAATCACCTCGATATTGACGCGGTGGAGTGGCTGGAAGGCTACCTGACTACCTTCGAGGGCGCGGTACTGGCAATCAGCCATGACCGCTACTTTATTGATGCGTTCGCCAGCACGGTGTGGGAACTGGAGTGGGGCACCCTGGAAATGTACCGGGCCAACTACACGCAGTACGTCCGCCAGCGCACAGAGCGCCGCGAACGCCTGCAAAAAGAGTTCGAGTCCCAGCAGGCTTTCATCGCAAAAGAAGAAGACTACATCAAGCGCAACATCGCCGGGCAGAATACCCGTCAGGCACAGGGCCGCCGCAAACGCCTGGAGCGGCTCAAGCGCGATAACCTCATCAGCGGGCCAGAGCGTGAAAAAGATACGATGCGCTTCCAGATGGAAATCAACCACCGGGGTAACGAATATGTACTGGAGGCCGATGACCTGAAAGTGGGCTACCCACAGGCAGAAAAACTGCTTCTTGAAGTACAGGGTATTAAGCTGGAGCGTGGCGAAATTGCGGCTCTCATTGGCCCGAACGGTGTTGGCAAGTCCACGTTTATCAAAACTGTTACCGGGCAGCTACCCGCCTACGATGGCGACGTAACCGTAGGCGATAAAGTCGAACTTGGCTACTTTGCGCAGGCCCACGAAACGCTCAACGCCGAAAACACCATCATCGACGAGATCACCACGACAAAACCTATGCCGCTCAGCGAGGCACGCAGCTACCTTGCCCGTTATCTATTCAGGGGAGAAGACCCCTTTCGCAAAATCGGGTCGCTCAGTGGCGGCGAACGGGGACGGGTAGCACTGGCAAAACTGGCGCTCGGCACGGCCAACCTGCTGCTACTGGACGAGCCAACCAACCACCTTGACATTCCCAGCCAGGAAGTGCTGGAAAACATGCTGACAGATTACCCGGGCACCGTCCTGATCATCAGCCATGATCGCTATCTGGTGGATGCACTGGCAACGCAGGTGTGGGTTGCACGCCCCGCAGAAAATGGGCGCGACACCGGCCATGTAACCGTGTTCAAGGGCAGCTATACCGAGTATGTGCAGGCTCGCCGTGCTGCGGAGGAAGCACAGCAAGCCGCAGAAGCTAAAGCCCGCGCTGCGGAAAAAGCAAAAGCCGCAGAACAATCGAGTAACGGCAAATCGGCAAATGGCAGTGGCAAAAAACATGGGCTTAACCCGTTCCAGTTGAAAAAGCGCATCGCAGAGGTAGAGCAGCACATTGAGGAACTGGAGCAAAAGCTGGAGCAAATCACGGCAGATCTGGAAACGGCCAGCGCTGCCGGGAACGCCGCTGAGGTTCAGACCGTGGGCGAAGCCTATACACAGGCCGAATCTGACCTCGAAGTGGCAATGGACGAATGGGGACTGCTGGCCGAGTAGGGCCTGACCAATGATGAAAGTATTCTGCTGGCGGGTGGGTGTTGTGGTGTTTGCGTTATGGATCATTCTGGGCGGGAGCGTGTACGCTGCATCACAACTGGAAAACACGGTCGTCATTTACAG
>JBCCQC010000643.1:0-3279 GCA_039024535.1 Chloroflexota bacterium | reverse complement strand
GTTCGGTTGCCATGTAGACGGCCAGCCACTGCGTAAAGTTGTTCACGGCGGCTTTGGCATTGCCATAGGCTACCACCCGCGTGAGCGGCTGCATACTCGTCATAGATGAGACGTTGAGAATAGCGCCGCTGCCAGCATTGACCATGTGTTTGCCGAATACCTGCGAGGGCAGTATTGTGCCAATCAGGTTCAGGTTGAACACCCATTGCAGCGCCTCCTGTGGCAGGTCAAAAAAGGTGCGCTGGCCGGGGACGGCTGTTGCCTCCGGGCTGTTGCCCCCGGCAGCGTTTACCAGAACATCAATTCGCCCGTAGCGGGCCATAATCTGACCGGCGGCGGCTTCCAGCGCGTCTTTATCCAGTACGTCGGCGGCAATGCCCATGCTCTCACCACCCAGTTCTGTGGCAAGGGTGGCGGCTTTTTTGCTATCCCGCCCGATGACCACCACAGAAGCGCCTGCCTCTGCCAGCCCCCGGCACATCCCCGTGCCTAGGGCACCATACCCGCCTGTCACAATTGCAACTTTTCTGTTGAGTCCAAACATCATGTATCTTTCTGTGTTGTACGGTTCATCTTCCTGCGATTTTACCCACATCCTGTTAAAACCGTCACATGCGGCGTGCATTCAGGTGATGGAATTGCAGGATTGCCCGAAATCCCGGCGCCATTTGTGCCAGAACCAGGCTAAAATAACAAACTAATATTGAACCTGTTTCCACATTGAAGAGATTTTTTTGAAGATGGCTTACCTTGCGATAGATTTTGGCGTCACACACACCCGTGTCGCCTGGTTCGATGACCACATGATGATAACTGACCGTGCCGAAACCCTGTCGACCGTCTCTGAATCGGTTGATCGGGTGATACAGCGAATGGTCGATCTGGCGATTACTGTTATGCCGCCAGACGCTGTACCCGATGGTATCGGCATCGCCGCCCCCGGCCCGCTGGATCCAGCAAACGGCATGATTCTGCACGCGAAAACGCTCCCCGGCTGGCGGGATGTGCCACTGGCAGCCCGTGTGAGCTATGCGCTTGGCGGGGCACCAACATTCATGCACAATGCGGCCAGCCTTGCTGCACTGGCAGAGAGCTACCTCGGTGCGGCGAAAAACGCTGACCCGGTGCTGTACCTGAGCCTGAGTACAGACATTGGCGGTGGGGCTGTGATTGGCGGGGCGCTGTTTACGGGTTGGCGTGGTATGGCAGTTGAACCGGGCCAGATGCGGTTCCGGTTAAAGGACGGGCGTATTTGCAGCCTGAACGAAGTGGCCTCCGGTACGGCACTGGGTCGTATTGCCACGGAACGGCTGACCTCGAATCAACGGCGTAAAACGTCCCTGCGCGGTCTGGATACGATTGACGGGCAGGCTGTGGGTGAGGCTGCGCTGGCCGGGGATAAGTTCGCAAAGCAGGTTGTTGATGAGGCTGCGGAGTGGCTGGCGCTGGGTATTTTGAATATGGTGCATCTGTTCAACCCGGAGGCGATTGTGCTGGGCGGCAGTGTGATGCTGCTGGGAGAGTTGATTCTGGAGCCAGTACGCGCGATACTACAGCGAGAGGCGCTCTCGCCGCTGTTCAACGACCCGTCCCTGCTGCGGGCGTCTGCATTGGGGGAGGATGTGTGCCTGTATGGGGCGGCGCATTATGCCCGTACACATGCCCGCTGGTTGCGCAAACCGGATTGAGGCACATGAAGAAATCCGTTGGGGCACAGGTTATGCTGCGCCCCTGCTATGGGCGTGGTAAAGATCAGCCGCCACCACCCGGACGTGGCCGAGGTGGATTGCCGCTGCCGCCCCCCGGCGGACGCTGGCCCTGCCCACCACCGGGGCCGGAACGCGACGATACTACCGGCTCCCCGCGATAGCAACCGAGGGTATAGGGATATTCGAACGTGGCGTGGTAATGGTAGATTTCCACCATCTCGCCGTCCCATTCCACAGTGTGGGTGTGGCCGTGGCACTCGTCAAGGTCGTCGTTGGTCATGGCTTCGCCGTCGTCGCCATAGAAGCCGTATAGCCCGAAGCCATCATAGGCGTAGCCTACCAGCGGCGAGTGTCCAGCATCTGGCACCACACCGAGTGACTCTGCGGCGCAGGTGGCAAGGTTATGATAGTGGTACTCGCCGGTCATTTCCGGGTGGCCTTCGCAGGCGTCCTGGGTTTCCCATGCCACGGCGTCACGGCCCTGTGCATCCACTGCGTTGAAGAACACCACGCCGGTTAGCATCATGCCGATAGCGCTCATGTTCAGGCAGCCTGGCTCGGCAGCAACAGCAGGATTGGCTGGCAGTTCAATCAGGTAGTCCTGTGCTTCGATGGTGTTCGGGTTGCGGTCATACTGATAGGCGTCGTCGTTCCGGGCCACGGGGAAGGTTCCGGTGGTATGTATAGACGGTAAACCGTTGCTATCCAGAATGCGTGTATTACCGCTGACGGTGATCGTCAGTTCACCCGGCCAGCTTACCGCACCGTCCACGGGGAACTTGCCGGTAAAGTCGAAGGTGCCATCCCCATTAAACCACGGCCCCTGTGCGGTGGCCCCGCCGATGTTGTTGTTGAATTCAGTGTCGCAGTTATATACGGCCCCCACCTGCGGGAAAGCGGTTACATTGCCATCCCCCACGGGCAGGCGCATCAGGTCGATATTGGTCTGTGCGGCCACAAATGCCAGCGCGAACATTGAAATTGCGCCCACTGCGGAAAAATTCCGCATCCACACCCAGAACTGCCGTTTTGTCATCATTGCTGCTCCAAAAATGAGAGGAAATTAATCTTACGGTAGCTTTATCTTACTCCCGAACGGCGCAGAGATGAGCGAACCTTTATACGGTTTTATACAAGTTCAGAGTTCTTAATATATACGCCAGACTGGTGATCTGTAATATGCTATAATACGTTATAGTTACGTCAAGCACAGGGGTCACAGAGAGGAACGATTAAAATGGCGCGCATTTTTATTAGCTATGCTCGTAAAGACGGGGCAGAGGCTGCTAACGAGCTGACTAACCGGCTCTATGCTCTACGTCATCAGGTATTTATGGATGTACATGGCATCCCTGGTGGTGTGAAGTGGGAAGAAGAACTTATTGAACGCGCGGCTTGGTGTGATGTGATGCTGGTAATTGTTACTCCGGCCTCTAATGAGTCAAAATATGTGTATCATGAGGTGCGTGAAGCGGAGAAAAACAACAAACTTATAGTACCTATTCGTATAGGCGATGTGTCTCTCCCGAATCATCTGCGTTCTTACAACGCTTACAAGTTAGTGAATGAT
>JBCCQC010000642.1:0-3280 GCA_039024535.1 Chloroflexota bacterium | reverse complement strand
CTTAGTTTGCAATAAGAGTAAATATTTTTGTTCACTTAATTATTTAATTAATTGGAAGTCCCTAAGAAGGGACATCACATCATATTTCCCTCAAAAGTTGAAGATTAAAGAGAAGAGAAAGAGAGGGATCAGGAAGCCGGAGATCATGTAGTAGTCAATATCGCCACCGATAGCCTCGTATTTACGATATGGCTCCCAGATGGCATCAATCTCGCGGCCCATGTCAAACACGGTCGTCGCCAGATTGTCATAGAGCAGGCCATAGGCGATGTTCAGAGCGGGGTTGAACGTAATGTAAAACGGGAAGTGCTTATACAGCGGGTCAGTACGTTCAGCATTATAACCGAGGCTGTCCAGATCACGCATTTCCATGCGCATCCCACGTTTATTCAGTGGTCCGGTACGCTCCCCGAAGCCGTAGTATAGTTCGTCCGGCTGCATCGTCATAAAGTGCTGCACCACGTCCCCGGAACGGTCATATGGGTAGCCACGCTGTACTACATCTGCCGCGAACAGCACGCCATCTACCAGCCATTGCAGATAAACATCCTCCTGATGGGCACGTACAGCCAAACTGCCGGTTGCCATCTCCAGCCAATCATCGTCGGCAGCAATACTGAACTCCGGGCGTGTAAAACGAGTCATATCGTTGCGGTTGCGGCCCTCACGCGGAACGTCACCGTTTGCGTCGGTAATCATCCATGTGCGGTTCAACCGATGGTTTCCGTCCGGGCGGAACTGCACACGCACTATGTCGTGTTCCAGTGCAGTGATTTCAAATTGTTCGTCAAGGGTGCCGTGCATCAAAAGAGAGGAGGCTTGTGTGGGTATAATCGGCTTGAAAACCGGGGTTGTCATTCGCATAAATAGTATCTTTTCTGATGAAAAACGAGATAATCCAGTGCATCTTTTTGCAAACCAGATTATACAGAGAAAGCAACCCAATGAGTAACTATCGCTTTGTTATCAGTGCATTTGGCGACGAAATAGACCCCGACCTCGAAACGCAGCTACAGCACCTCAAGTCGCTGAACGTTCACCACCTTGAATTGCGCAGCGCATGGGGCACTAACGTGGTAGACATGACCAACAAACAGATTGAACAGGTAAAGTCACTGTGCAACACATATAGCATCAACATCTCTGGGCTGGGCAGCCCGCTGGGTAAAGTGTCAATAGAGTCCCCGATGGCAGGTGAAATTGCAAAAATGCACCGGCTGGTCGATGTTTGCCGTGCGCTGGAGGTAAACGCAGTGCGTATTTTCGCCTACTACCCCACCGGCAACCCCAACAACGCCTTGCCGCTGGCAATAGAGCGCATTCAGCAGCTTGTGGATATTGCCGCCGAACACAACATCACCCTGATGCTGGAGAATGACGAAGACCTTGTGGCAGACATCCCCGCACGCTGCCATCACATCCTGAACACAGTCGGCAGCCCACACCTGCGCATGGCATGGGATGCCGCTAACTTCATCACATCCGGGGTAAAAAATCCAGTTACCGGACATTTTTCGCAACTAAAAGACGACATTGGCGTTGTACATGTCAAGGATAAGCAAGCTGCTGATAACAGCCGCCGCGCTGCTGGCGATGGCGACGCGCAGATCAGTGAACTGCTGGCTGCTCTGGCAGAGGCGAATTATGCCGGGTACCTTGCCGTAGAACCGCACCCATACATTCTTGACGGAATGGGAGAAGTACATGGCAAAATCGGTATGCAACACGCCGTAGACGCCCTGCGGAACCTGTTAAACGACGGGCAACTGCAAGAGAGCAACGCACTTTCATAATTTGCGTGTGGTATGCTACAATTCCTGTCGAAGTCATACAGACTTTGACTAAAATTTGTGGGGTTTTTTCACATAAGGATACAATACACATGAATAAACGTTTTTTCGTTTCTCTGCTCATGGTAGCGCTGCTGGCAGCGTTCATCATGCCGGTAGGGGCACAGGACACCGTCGAACTGCGCGTCACATGGTACGACGACGGTAATGAGGGTGAAGTTCTGCGTGATCTGCTGGATCGCTTTGAGGCAGACAACCCGGACATCAGCGTTGTCATCGACACTGTCGCTTATAACGTAATCCTCGAACAGCTTCCGATTCAGCTTCAGGCTGGCGAAGGCCCGGACATGGCTCGTGTAACTGACCTCGGCGGCCTTGCTGACAACTACCTGGACATTTCCGAACTGGTTGCAGACGCTGACTTCTGGCGCGAGAGCTTCGGCGGCACGCTGGACTGGATGCGCCCGGCAGACGATGATGGCGATGGCATTTACGGTATGATGACGCAGCTTACCATCACCGGCCCCTATGTTAACGCAACCCTGTTCGAGCAGGCTGGCGTAGAACTGCCCGGTGAGGGCGCAACGTGGGATGACTGGGTAGCTGCTTCTACCGAAGTTGCTGAAGCAACCGGCACCCCATATGCCGTAGCAATTGACCGCACCGGTCACCGTGCCGCTGGCCCGGCTATCAGCCTGGGTGCGCAGTACTTCAACGAAGAAGGCTCCATCGACATCAGCGGCGACGAGGGCTTCCGCTCTATGGCCGAGATGATCGTAGGCTGGCACGAAGCTGGCATCACCCCGCAGGAAGTATGGGCGGGCGCTGGTGGTAGCTACGCTGCTGCAAACGACGAGTTCGTTAACGCCACGGTTGTGATGTACATGAGTGGTAGCTGGCAGGTCGGCCAGTTCAACGAGCGTATCGGCGATGCGTTCGACTGGATTGCTGTACCGAACCCGTGTGGCCCCGCAGCCTGCACCGGTATGCCGGGTGGCGCTGCGCTGGTTGGCGTTGCCGATACCGAGCACCCTGAAGAAGTCGCCCGTGTAATGGACTACCTCGCACAGGAAGAAGTTTACGCGGAATTCGCTGCACGTACGCTGTTCATCCCGGCACATGCTGGCGCGGCTGCAAGCGGCATTGAGTTCGAAACCGACAGTGCATCTGCTGCGGCTGCCCTCGGCGTCTTCACTGACCAGGTTGGCGTACTGGATGCGACTGCCTTCCAGCTTCAGGGTTACCCGTTCAACCGTATCATCTTCGACGCCACCCGCGACCGCCTGACCCAGGTTATTGTTGGTGAGCTGACTATGGACGAAGCCCTCGAGCGCATTCAGTCCGACTTCGACGAGGCAATGGCAGAAGCCAGCTAATCTCATCGCATGCTGATAACTGCATAGCCATGCAACCAGGTAGCTACTGGAATTCCAGTAGCTACTTTTGATAACCCGACCTAGAGAGGCACGCTATGTCTTCATTACCTGATT
>JBCCQC010000641.1:0-3292 GCA_039024535.1 Chloroflexota bacterium | reverse complement strand
TCTTCGAGCCATTTGTTTCAACAAAGTCCGATGGAACAGGCCTTGGCCTGTTTGTAACCTACGGGATCGTAGAAAATCATCAGGGCGAGATTGATGTTCGCAGCCAGGAAGGGGTTGGAACCACGTTCACAATCACCCTTCCGTTAACCGTTACGCCGCAGGTGGGCTAACCGACCACCTGCCACGCAAGCTGGAATGCCTCCGCATCAATTTCCCCGCCGGCGAAGGCCTCCGCTACATCACGGGGTACGACGATTGAGCGTAGTGTGCGCTCACGTTCACAGTCTTGCAAGGCTACCCCAACAGCGTCAACGTCCGCCGGGACATCATCAACTGTGCCAGCAAAGGTCGCCATGCCCTCCTGAAGTATGGACTGGCGGTTGTCGGTTGCTGTGATGCATATCGCTGCCAGTAGCGCATTGCCAGCATCCGTCTCTTGAGAAATGAATGGCTCAACTTCATAGAGATCAAAATCACTGAACTGGCTCTCCAGCACTTCTTGTGTGTTCTCAGTTGGCGATGGCACTGGCGTATCGGTATCGGTTGGTGCAGACGTGGGTGTCTCTGTTGGGGGTTGCGTGGCAGTCGGCTCATCCGTCGGGGTCTCAGTCGGCTCTGGCTCATCGGTTGGTGACGGTGGTTCTGTCACAGTAGCGGGAGGTTCTTCGGTCTCGCTGGCTGCAATGCTTTCCTCTGTCTCAGCAGCACCGATCACAGATGCAGTTTCCTCCGTACCTGTCATATCGGGATCGTCTTCTGTTGCCGGTATCCGTACAGGCAGTGTACTTTCTTCGGTAGCTACATCGGGCGCATTGGCTTCATCTGTAGCAGCCCCCTGGGCAACAATGACACTTTCTCCAGTTGCAGTTTCGGTCTCTGCGTCAGCCACCAACGTTGGTTCGACTGAATCAGTAGCTACTACCGGTTCTTCGGTGATAGCGGGTGCCTCATCAATGTTTTCTGTTGCTACCTCTGGCACGCCCAGCGAACTCCCTGCCTCATCCGTTGCTACACCCGGGGTTACAGATGGTTGAGCAGCTACATCTGTGGGTGTTGGATCTGAGGACGAACTGAACAGGCCACTGGCGAACAGTACCAGCAACACTGCCAGAATAGCCAGAACTCCCACAACAGCCGCGATCACCGGGAAGCGACGACCGGACGATGGTGTGTCGTCGGATTCAAATGCCAGATCATCGTCAAAGTCATCGTCGGCGAAATCATCCACATCTGACGATGCAGGAAGGCTGGCGGGTGGCGCGGGCCTGTTTAACCGTCGGATACCCGGCCTCGCCGGGATTTCAGCCACTGGCCCCACTTCTCCCAGCAAGTCGTCAACCTCTGGATAGGCGTCCGCGTCCAGCGACTTCACCTTTTCGAGGGCATGCCTTGCTTCGGCCCGGTCTGTAACGGCATGTGCGTACACCCACCATACATCCGGGTCATCCGGGTGTTCATCAAGGAGCGGTTGCAGCAGGTCTCTAGCTTCATCAATTTGATTGGCCTCAATGAGTTCATAGGCCTGCGTGAGGACACGATCGTGAGAGGCGGTCATGTAGCATACACTCCTGCGATTGAAAGGAATCTATTACGCAGGTGAGTTTACACCGTAGTTGAAGGTGCTGCAAGAAACACAAAAAGCCCACACTGTTGTGTGAGCTTTTGCCCTGAAGAGGACTCGAACCTCCACCCCGTTAAGGACACGGCCCTCAACCGTGCGCGTCTGCCAATTCCGCCATCAGGGCTTGTAGAACATCAAGTATAGAGATCAACACCCTTGTGTCAAGGGCTGCCAGCGATGATTATTGTCACGATGAACAACACAATGCAACCAGGGACAGAAATGGCATGAAAATTGCAGTCGACGCGATGGGTACAGATAATCACCCCGTGGCAGATGTCGGAGGGGCTGTGCTGGCAGCACAGGCTTACGGCGAAACGATGATCCTTGTGGGGGATCGGACACGGATTGAGCAAGAGTTGCAAAAGCACGAGACAACAGGATTACCCATCGAAATCGTACACGCTGATGACAGCATCACGATGGAAGACAAACCTAACGAGGTGTTGCGCGGCAAAGCGGGGTCTTCCATGCATGTGGCGATTGATCTGGTGAAAGCAGGCAAAGCCGATGCGTTTGTAACCTGTGGCAATACCGGCGCAGCCCTTGCGGTTTCTATGTTTCAGCTCAAGCGAATCGCAGGGGTCAGGCGCCCGGCAATCACTGCCGTTGGCGAACTCGGCGGGCATCTGATAACCGTAGTAGATGTGGGTGCCAATACCGATACACGTCTCGAGTGGCTCCAGCAGTTTGCTTTAATGGGGCACCTCTATTCCGAACGCGTGCTGGGTGTTGCCAATCCACGTGTTGGCCTGCTGGCAAATGGCACAGAAGAAACCAAAGGTGATGCGCTTGTCCGTGAGGCACATCCGGTGTTTGCCGATATGCCATTTAACTTTGTGGGCAATATGGAGCCAAAAGACCTGTTCACTGGCAACGTGGATGTTCTTGTTATGGATGGTTACGTGGGCAATGTTGTGCTCAAAACCTATGAGGGCACTATGTCTGCACTGGGCGCCATTCTGCGGCGGGAACTCCAGTCAGACTGGCGGGCGAAACTCGGTGCGCTGCTGCTGCGACCGTATCTACGCAAGACCATTAAACTGATGGATCCCACACAGTACGGTGGTGCGCCACTGCTGGGTGTAAATGGCGTGGTGATTATTGCTCACGGTAGTTCTACAGCCGAAATTGTTAAAAACGCTATCGGCCAGGCCTGCCGCGCTGTAAAAGCAGATGTGATTAATACAATCAGAGACGGCCTTGACGCCACTGGCAGCGGAGAGCCAGCGTGAGGCGCAGAATCGTCGTAACCGGCATGGGCGCGGTTACGCCCTATGGCACCGCCGATGATATGTGGAAGGCCCTGACAGAAGGCCGTTCGGCTATCACGCGCATTGAACACAACTGGGCCGACCATGTGCCGGTGAAAATCGCCGGACAAGTTCTCAATTTCGATCCACTTCAGTTTATCAGCCGCAAGGAGGTGCGGCGTATCTCTAGGCCATCGCAGTTTGCGATTGCTGCGGCTGAGATGGCGAAAGCAGACGCAAAGCTGAGCGACAGCCCCATTAACCACGAGCGTGTCGCTGTTGTGCTGGGAACCACAATGGGGCCACATTTGCTGGCAGAGTCCATGACGAGTGCTTACCGTGTGAATGGGCACAAACGCCCGAACCCGGTTCACTTTGCTAACTGCCTGCCGAATATGCCCGCTTTTTTCGTCAGCGA
>JBCCQC010000640.1:0-3301 GCA_039024535.1 Chloroflexota bacterium | reverse complement strand
GGCGCAATTATCTCTAGATGCTCTGGATAGGGTGGCGGTGGTTCGGTTGGCTCACGCGGGATAGGGGTGGGCAGCGGGGGCGATGTAGCCTGTGACTGCTGCGGCGCACTGTCTATTGCCGGGGGCTGTTCAACAACTGGCGCTTCCTCCGCGCCGGAATCACCGCCCAGCAGACCACTCAGCAGGCCGCCGCCCGTACCATCGCCGCCGCCGTCATTATCGGAAACGACAGGAACAGCGTTCGGGTCGGTGCTGATGACTTCAATCGTGACCGTCTGTGAGGAGGCGCTGCTGCCGTCAGGCCGGAAGACATTTACAGCCAGTTCATGCGTGCCAATCCCCGATGCCTGCCAGCTTTGCGCAAGGGTAAAACTCGGCGCACCGGCAGGGTTCGGCAGGCTCAGCGTATTCACGATGGCGTTATCCACCAGAATTTCGGCGCGGTCAATTTCCGCACCCGCATTTTCTACACGGGCCAGCACATTCACCTGCACGCCCTCGTAGTACACCGCTTCGTTCAGCGGCGCGGCCAGGCTCACGTCCAGCTCGCCCACCATCACGATTTGCTGCGGCACACTGGCGTCCTGGTCGGGAATGGTCAGGGAACATGCCAGCGTTGCCAGCATCGCCAGCAAAATGAGCGGCACACGCCACTGTGCGGGGTTCATACGCATCATAAAATGCCTCCAACATCGCCTGTTTCAATCTCGGCACAGAATGCTAACGCATATCCCGCACGGTGAACAGGGCATCACTGTGCGCTGAAGCTACCGAACTCCTGTACGTCCACGCGCACACCGTCCAGTTCGGCGGGAATGCGGTCTTTTGGCGGCACCTGGTTATCTGGCATTTTGACGGATACCATCACCACAATGCCCTTTTCTTCAGTGGCGATGCCGCCTTCCTGAATGAAGCCGATGGCAATGCCAATGACATTGGGTTTGCTCATCAGCATGTCGGCGTATTTGGCCTGGACGGCGGTCAGTTTTTCTTCGGTGGGTTGTTCGTCGTGTGGCATGGGTTAAATCTCCACGTTAAATACAGACAGCACACGGTTAATCGGCGTAAAAATCGACGCCACGCCGGAGCCACCAAACAGCAGGCCCACAGCGCGTCTATCGTTCGGGTCAATAATCAATGAGCCGGAGTCGCCGCTGGAACTCATGCCGGAGGTAATCACCTGCTCTACAAAGCGGGCAGTGCGTGTGCCACGAATCGTATCGTACTGCACGTTGACGGTCGCGTTCAGCAGCGTAACGCGCCCGGTGGTATAGCCGGTAGTGCGCCCGAACTTGGCAATCGTCATGCCAAGCGTGGGTTCCTTACTGCCATTGATGCGGCCAATCTGCATCACTTCATCGCTGAACATAGCCGGGTTCGTCGGTCGGGCGAGTGCTGCATCCAGCAGGTTATCCAGCGAGGCCGAAGGGATCATGGGTACTTCGGCAGGGGTGGCCCCGGTCGATTGTGCAGTTATGGGCACACCCTGTGCCGTCACAGACTGTGATGTCACACGCTTGCTGCTGCCAGAGGCCGACGCCAGCAGGTTCGCCAGCGCAACCACGGCTTCTACCACATCGCAGCCGCTCTCAGTGCCGCTGGATGGGGGCTGTGTCGGCGTGGACGGTTGCCCTGGTGTGGTGGGCTGCTCTGGCATAGTGGGGGGTGGCTGTGGAGCTGGCTGTGCCTGCCCCGCTTCTTCAATGTACGCCAGCCGCCGGAAGTCGACCAGTTGCGCGACAATATCCGTAGAGCGCGACCCGCCATCCAGCGCACCGGGCTGCAAAATCGCGTCGCCGATGTTGGCGTCGTTGCTGTTCGCCAGCACATGATTATTCGACAGCAGCAAACGTTCGCCGCTGGTGCGGTGCCGTACCACAATACCCAGCGTCCCTGCGCCCACCATGTAATGCGCCATAGAAGCGCCTGCGAAAACAACCGGGCGCTGACGTGTGCGCGGGTTGTTCACGGCCTGGTTTGCCCGCAAAATGCCGATCTCTACTACGTCGGTGGGGATGCCGTCGATTTCTGGCGGGATAAGGTCGTCTTCTGTGAGTGCGTCTTCAGGCTTTTTCGTCTGGACGAGCACCACCACGGATTCCTGTCCGCTTTCTTCGCCCAGTGCATTTTTATAGCCCACCCCCATCCCTACCACGTTGCGCTTCGCCAGGAATTCGTTGGTTTTCTGGCGCTTTGCTTCTACAGCATCATCAATCACGGCCATGTGCCTGCCCCTGTTCTGGTTGCAAAAGAGTTTATCTGGATTGTATGCGGGTTCTGTGTTTTTACCAGCACAGGCGCATTTTTCAAATCGTTCTATATTACAAAGCGTATAATGACACCGAAAAGGCAGACAAACATGGTAGAGTTCCCGAACATGGAGCAGTTCACACAGCGGGCACGCCGCGTGATGGCAATGGCGCAGGAAGTTGCAGCGCGAGATCACCACATTCACGTGGACATCGGCCATGTGCTGCTCGCGCTAACGCTGGAAGATGGCGGCATCGGCGGGCGTGTGCTGCGCCAACTGGGGATTGACCGGGTTCGGGCGGAAATGCTGTACGATTTGATCCAGCAAAACACACTCACCATGCAAGACGACGACGAACACGTCCCCGTCCTCAGCACCAACGCCGAACGCCTGCTGGAACTGGCAATAGCCGAAGCCGAGAAAATCGGCAATCCGGTGGTCGATACCGAACACGTGTTGATGGGCCTGGTCACGTTGTATGACCCGCGCATGGAAGAAGCCCTGTACGGGGTGCCACTGATGCCGGAGGCCCTGTGGCGCACCACCCGGCATGTGCTCATCGGCGCACCCGGACGCCGCAGTGGGCTGCCCACGCTGGATCCCGACGAGGAACGCATGGTGGAGTTTGTACTGTATCATCCCGGTGCAGCGGAACTGAAAACGTCGTTTCAGGTGTCTACATTGCAACTGGAAATGCTGCTGCGCTTCGCCCGTGCAAAAACAGAAGATGGACATCCGCTGGTGGTGGATGTGACGCAGTTTGAAGACGGTCACGTACCGGGTGATGATAACAAAACATCAGAAGCAGAAGACGACGACGAAAGCTAACACAGGGACTGCCGCGTCTATCGTTCAAGTTCGAATCAATAGCGAGGAAACCCCATGCCGAATATCTCCAACAACCCCGACGCCATCCGTGAGGTGCTGGAAAACGCGAAAGTGATCGCTGTAGTGGGGCACAGCCACCTGCGAGACAAAGCCAGCTACCGCATCGCGGACTATCTGCGCGGCAGCGGCTACACTGTCTACGCCGTCAACCCTACCGTAGAT
>JBCCQC010000639.1:0-3304 GCA_039024535.1 Chloroflexota bacterium | reverse complement strand
CACCACCCATCAACCTCACTTTGTTCGTGTACTAGTGCTTCTCTCCTTAATCTCTTTCAGAAATTGTAACTGCCCCTCGCTGAGTTCCCCGAGGGCCATTACCAGATCAATATATCCCCTGATAGGTGTGGTGAGGTTCCGCAACTCATGATGGAATGCAATTATTGATGGAGGCCACCTCAGCTTTGTAGTGATAAAGATGATATTTCGAATCCAGTTATCCGTGATGCTTGAGATTGGATGATCCGCTATGATGACGAGGATGGTGTAGACGTTGTACACATAGACATGAACATCCCCATACGAAAAGCTGTGACCCATATAGTGTTTCAGAATGATGTTCCATGCATTCTGAATACGGTCATCTGTGGGGTTTGCAGATGCAACTATGTTTACCGCTTCGGATTCGTCAAAGCCGCTTCTTATCGCTATGACATTGTGTGCCTCCAGCACACCGCACATCTTTTCACACAGCAGTTGTAGAACATCATCTGTAACGTGGTAGTTGGTACGGTAGGCGGTGCTCACCGCGTTCACAATGGCGGTCTGCGCGTGGAAGGCTTTTTCGTAGTCCATGTGGCTCACTCCGGCTGTGTGCGCGGCAGCGACACGTAAAACGTGCTGCCCTTACCCGGTTCGCTCTCGTACCAGATGTGGCCGTGGTGCGCTTTTACGATTTCACGGGCAAGGTAAAGACCAAGACCAGTGCCATGTTTGAGTTGCGCATCTTCGTTCGTGCTACGTTTGTAGAGGTCGAATATCTTATTTCCGTCTGTATCTGGAATACCCATACCGCTATCGACTATAGAAATCAGAATATGGTTGGTTCGCTCCGTATCTTCTTGAATCCGAATTAACACATCGTTCTCACTATTGCTGAACTTTATAGCATTATCAATCAGTTTAGTGAAACATAGAAACAGACTTCCCATATCGCCCATCAGGTAGGGATCTGAAATACTCACTTCTGTCATGATCTGGATGTTATCAGGTCTATAAAGATTGCGTGGATGATCTACCGCCATGGTGATAATTTCCATGATGTCGATTCTTTCTCTGCGAATCACAACACCATATCTGTATCCTGCTGCGTTACGATGATCTGCCATAATTAATTCCAGATGGCTGGCTGCGCGTTTAATCACTTCCAGCGCATTTGATTGCTTCTGATTTACGGTTCCATAACCATCAGGTTCTAGCCGTAATAGGTCACTCCATCCCCGGATAGAATTCAGCCAATTTCTTGATTCCGAAAACAGAATACTGAACATATCGACGTAGATTTCTCCGGTGAGGTTGTGGTTCAAAACCAAGGTGATGTGATCTAACCAGTCTGTTAAATCATTGGATAAGTGCTCGCCAGAGATAATACTACATGCTGCATCAGGGGTAAGCGCAAACACATACACATCATCCCGCGTGAACGACTCGCCCTCGTAGTCCTCCCGGATGTACGCCTCCGCATACCCTGTGCGTTCATCCAGCGGACGCGCATGGGCCACAGTCTCAAAATCCCCGGAAAACCCCTTTAGCTCTATCACAATAACGTTGTGCGCGTCCATCACATCGCACACCTGCTCACACACGAGTTGCAGCACGGCCGCGTCAATACGGTCGGCGTCGCGCACTGCATTCACAATGGCGGTCTGCGCATGGAAGGCTTTTTCGTAGTCCATCGTTACTCTGCGTCCACAAAGGTTTCCAGAAACGCTGCAAATTCATGGGAGGTGGGCACGCTGCCCTCAAGCCGCTGCATGGTGTCCAGGTCTTCAGAGTCCGGTGGGCAGGGTTCGGGTTCACTCCCGGTCACAGCGCGTTCTGCCACGCGCTCCCCGGAGGTGGGATTCAGCAGCACAACGGTTGCCGTGGTCTGTTCGCGCTCTATGCGAACGGTAAACGTGCCGCCTTCACTATCCGGACGGCTGTACTCGCACTGTTCGATTTCCACATCGTCAATCTCCACGCAGCCCACCAGCGTCACCTCGTCGGCAGTCTCCGCACGCCAGTCTACGGGCATCTCGTTGTGCCATGCGTGGCGTGCCTGTGCGCCTGTGCGCAGGAGCAGCAACCGTGACGGGCCATCGGCGGCGGGGGCGTTGGCTATGTCCGCTTCGCCCATTGGCAGGGTGCGGCATAACCCGGCAATCTCCTCACCGTAAGCATCTACCACCATGCTGCTCTCCACAGCAGAAATGATAAACCCGATGATGATCATCACAACGGAGAACAGCGCACATCCAGCCACGCCGAACAGAAGGATGGCAGTACTGCGCTGCTTGCGTCGTCTCTCATAGTCGCGGAGCTGCGAAAGCAGGCCGCCGCCATCGCCCTCATCGTTTTTCCGCTTTCGCTTTTCAGACATTTATTTCCCCCTGTTTATTGTTTAGCGCACCAGCCCGAGCCCGCGCATCTCGGATAAAATCACCTTCTCAAACGGGGTATCTGTGCGAACGGGCAGGTAATGCACACCCCGGCGACGCAGTTCGGCGGCGATGCTGCCCTGCCACTCTGCCAGACGGCGCACATAAATATCACGCATCCCGCCGTCAATCGTCACTTCCTGCGGCAAACCCGTTTCCACGTCAACCAGCCGCAAATCCCCGGCCAGCGGCGGCTCCACCTCCTCCGGTGAGAGCGTGTGCAGCACGGCGACCTCATAGCCACGCCCCAGCAGTGCCCGTACCCCGTCCAGATAGCCTTCCGGGTGAAACATATCGCTGATGACGATGGCGAGTCCGGCGCGGGACTGCTGCTTGACGTAATCGGTCAGCACAGCGTTAAAGTCAATTGCGCCGCCAGTCTCCAGCCCACCCACAAACCGGAACATCGGCACACTGTAGCCGCGCCCCCGATGTGGCCCGAAGCGTTTCACGCCGTCGCCACTGGCGGCGGTCATCATCAGACGGTCGTTCGTCGCCAGCGAAATTGTCGCAATCCCGGCCATCAGGCGGCGGGCATAGGTGAACTTGTGCGTGTCTGGGTCTTCCGTGTCACGAGGGAAGTCCATACTGCGCGAGGTATCCACGATGATGTGTACGGCGAGGTCTTCCTCGTCTTCAAACACCTTGATGAACGGCTTGCCCGTGCGTCCGTACAGTTTCCAGTCCATGCGGCGCAGGTCGTCACCCTTGGTGTAATTGCGGTAGTCTGCAAACTCAATCGAGGTACCGCGTTTGGTACTGCGGCGCTCGCCTTTAATTGCGCCAGCACGGACTTTATTGGCAATCAGCATCATCTGTTCCAGCTTGCGACGGGTGCGCCCGTCAAAGAGTTGCGTGGGGTTATCGGCCATAGGTCATTCCAT
>JBCCQC010000638.1:0-3305 GCA_039024535.1 Chloroflexota bacterium | reverse complement strand
GTTCACATAGCTTCTGGGTTGATTAGGATCAGCAAATGCAGTCACAATCTGTTCATCATTTGCTCGCCAGTCAACTGTATCCGCCTGAATATTAACGTAGTGAGGATAAAGCAGAGTACCAGAGAGGGCATTCCATATGCGTACAGTGCCATCATGACTTACTGAAGCAAGCCGGATACTGTCCGGGGCCCACGAGACGTCCGTGGGATACCCCGTGTGCCCGATGGTCGCATCCGCATTATTGGTAGTACCCAATTGGGCAATTCTTTGGCCGCTATTGACATCGTATATGTATATAGAGTGATCGCTTGCACCACCAAAAACTGGATCGAGGGTTACCGCAACATACTGCCCATCGGGAGACCATTCAAAACTAAACTCAGATGGCGAATTAATATCAATAACTTGAATCACATTTCCTGTGGTAGTATCTACGATGAAAATGATGTGTTTATAGTCGTCATCAGCCCCAGTACTGGTCCCTTTTGTGTCTCGCACTTCTGCACTGACCATCACACGATTTTCGCCGTTGACTGGTGACCACTGGAAATTGTCGGTATCGCTCCATATGTCACCGAGGTCGAGATCGTAATCTGCAAAATCATGCTGGTAGTTAAACCCCGTGATTTGCATTGTGTGTGTGTCTACGATGACAATGTCTGATCTCACACTGTTGAGGGCAAGATGTCGTCCATCCGGTGCCCATGAAACAGCAAACACTGAACCCACATATAACTCTTCCCGCACGGCAAAGCTGGCGATTACATCCCGAAACTCTGCTTCTACCTGCTGCGATATGGGAAACTCCAGATCGCCATCCACAGCCAGCAGCGCCAGGTTCATCGCTTCGTCCGGGGAGCCAACAGCATATCTGTCACGAGCGGCCTCCAGCAGTTCCAGGGAGGCATTACGTTCATCTAACCTTCCAGCCTCTTCAGCGGCTCTGTTCGCACGGGCTTCTTCAGTTGCTGCCCGATCTGCCGCCTCCTCTGCTGCCTGTCGTTCATCCTCCGCAATCTGCCGCTGACGGTTGGCCTCGGCTTCTTCAGCCGCCGCTCGTTGTGCTGCCTCCTCTGCATTCTGGCGCTCTCGCTCAGCGTCAGCCTGTGCTTCGTCGGCTGCCTCGCGCTGGCGGTCGGCTTCGTTACGCTGGTTGGCCGCCTCTGTAGACTGGCGGTTGGCTTCGGCCTGTTGCTGCGCGGCAGCGGTACCCTGCTGATTTGCTTCAATCCCGGCCAGTGCAGCGGACGTTCCTTCAGCATCAGCGCGGGCCTGCTGTGTGCTGCGTTCGGCTATAGCAGTTTGCTCTGCTGCGCTGGCAACGGTTGCCTGGAACTCTGCGGTAAGCTGCTGGGCAATTGCCGTGCTCTCGGCAGAATCCGCTGTAGCAGCGGCAGCCTCAGCCTCGGACTGGCCCTGTTCAGCAGCAGATTGCAGCGCAACGGATGTAGACTGAGCGTTATTGGCGGTTAGCGCCCTGGCATCGGCAGTACCCAGGTTGGCGACAGCAGTAGCCTGGTTTGCGTTGGCGGTGCTCTCTGCAAAGAAGGCTTCTGTTGCAGCCACCTCTGCCCGACCCTGGCCGCTGCGAGCAATAAAGCTCAGGGCGTCTGCCGTTTGCACACTGAAGGCAGCATCGGTAGCACGCTGCTCTGCGGCGGCCTGCTCAAAGAGCGCGGTTTCCGCATTGCCGAAGGCAACCTGTGCCGTAATCAGAGCCTCTGCCTCCTGTGCTCTGGCCTCAACGCGGCCCCGAAACTGTAAAGCTCCAAAAATCATCAGGGCAATAAACACCGCCAGTCCGGTCATAGCGATGGTGGTAATTGTCTGTGTGGTGCGTATGGCCGCACGGCGGCTGAGCGTAATGTACTCAATTTGAAGCTGTGTTGGGGATACACCCGCACCACCGGATTCCGCAAGCCAGTTTTCCGCATGGCGCAGGTCGTCGCCACGAAGCAGCAGGCTGTTTGGGCGGCCCTTCTCATCCCAATCTGTAGCACGTACCAGCAGGCGGGTATGCTGGTTCACATGCCTGATGTCGGTTTCCAGCGACTTCAGCAGGGTCATGAAGGCTTTGCGCTGGTCGTCGCTTTCCCGGAACATAATCCAGTTATGCGAGGCCACAGAGGGATGCATGATGTTCGGGTTAAGAATGTCTTCTTTAGGCACCTCGCGGCGCAGCACCGGCACAATGCGCTTATTCATATCGACAGCATGGGCGATTTCTCTGTAGCACACCTCAGAGTGAACCGAGTCCGGACTGACGACGAAGACAATCGTGTGGGCGGCCTCGATGCCGGCTTTGATCTCCTCCCACCAGTCGACGGTGGGCGGGATGTCCTCCCAGTCAATCCAGATTTCGCGCCCGGTTTTGCGGATGGCCCGCTCCAGCTTCTCGACAAAGTCCTTGTCCCGCCGCGAATATGAAATCATCACGTCTGATAGATTGAACCTATCCGCCATCAGCCTGTTCCTCCGGCTCTATTTGTTACAGATCTCGCATTATGAATAGATTTCTGACTTTATTATAGTGCCGGATACGCAAATTGTAAGTTAAAAATGATAAACTGGCAGCATTTTACGTGTAGTAACATATGTACGGATAGCTATGCAGATGATGCAACACAGTTCGATGCGGGGAATGGTATGGGGCTGTTGTTTGTGGATGAAGCACGCTTGCAGTGGGCCATTTCTCGCAACATCAATCCAATCGGGCGGGATGACAGCGACGTGGAACCCCTGTTACCAGTGTCATCCCGCTGCACGTATGAGCTTATAACAGGACACCATCGCCGGGGCTGTCGTGTTTTTAGCGATTAGCCCTGTGTCATCAAATTCTGTCCGACGAGGCCCGATGCAAAATCCGGTCACACATGCAGCGGGGTTCGGCCAGCATCTTGCTATGTTGTCACTTCCACCGGCTGACGCTCCAGAATCGGGCGCAGGAAACGCCCGGTGTGGCTGCCCTCACTCATCGCCACTTCCTCCGGCGTGCCCTGCGCAATGACTTCGCCGCCGCCAATGCCGCCCTCTGGCCCAAGGTCAATGATGTGGTCGGCCACCTTGATAATGTCAAGATTGTGTTCAATCACCACGATGGTATTGCCATTATCCACAAGCTGCTGGAGTACATTAATCAGCTTCGCCACGTCCACAGCGTGCAGGCCTGTGCTTGGCTCGTCCAGAATGTAGAACGTCTGGCCGGTGGCACGCTTTGCCAGTTCGCGGCTCAGTTTAATGCGCTGTGCCTCACCGCCAGAAAGCGTGGTGGCCGGTTGCCCGATGCGGATATAGCCCAGTCCCAC
>JBCCQC010000637.1:0-3306 GCA_039024535.1 Chloroflexota bacterium | reverse complement strand
GCATGTCGGCGCTGAACCACCCTCCCCATAACCATCAGCGACACCGCACCCGGCGACCCTATCCTCGCTCACAACCCGGACACCGACCCCCTCACGTCACCGCCACCCACACACAGCGCCATGAGTAGGGGCGAGCCGATGGCTCGCCCACTGTTCACGTTCACCACATCACTGCGCCTCTGCGTCAAAAATCCCTTCGCCTACCCCTCCATCCCCGCCAGCGCATAATACCCCTCCAATGCCCCGAACAACTGCGCCAGCTCCAGATACTCGTCCACAATATGCGCGTGATACTCATACCCCGGCCCATACCCCAGCGTCGGAATCCCCGCCCGCCCCAGCGAATAGCTGCCATTCGTGCAGAAGCTGTAGTGGCTCAGTTCTGCATCATGCAGGGCACCCTGCGCCGCCTTCACAAAATGGTGATCTATCTCCATGCGCCATGCCGGAGCCAGCGTTTCCTGTTCCAGCACATGCCCGGTATAGCACGTAAATTTCCCCGGCAAAATGTTCGCTGTCGCCTTGAACTGCGGGTCTTCAGCGCTCATGCGATCAATCACTGCCTGAATCGGAGCCAGCACCTCATCCGTCCCCTCGCTCACCAGCAAACGCCGGTCATACCGCGCACTGCACAGGAACGGCACCACACTCACATTCGGGTACGGCGACGAAATCACCGTCGTTGGCTCCAGTATCCCCGCGCCCAGTTGCGCATCCGTCGGCGGCTCCAGCTTATCCAGTTCAACCAACAGCCGGCTCATGTTGCGGAACGCATTCACACCCACGTCCGGGTTACTTGCATGAGCACTCTTACCATGCACCAGCACCTCAATCTCGGCACGTCCACGTTGCGCGGTTGCCAGCCGGTTCGCCGTCGGTTCACAGATTACCACCAGATCCGGCGAGTAATGCTTCACAACCGGCTCCAGCGCGACACCCTCAATGTGCTCTTCACCCACACTCGCGCTCAAAAACACCGTCCCATTCAGCGTGCCATCAATTTTCGCCGCCGCCAGCCCCACCAGCGCTGCCGCCAGTGGCCCCTTCATGTCCGTAGAACCGCGCCCCCAGATGCGGTCATCGGCAATTTCCCCGCTGAACGGCGGGTACGTCCATTCGCTCTCGTCCAGCGCAGGGACGGTATCCACATGCGCGTCATACAGCACCACCGGCCCCGGCTGCCCACTCGCCAGCTTACCAATCACATTGCCGCACTCGTCCAGCCGCATGTCTTCGTAGCCCAGGGTATTCATCCAGCCCGTAATAATCTCAATCACCGCGCCCTCATCGCCAGAATAGCTTTTCACCCGCACCAGCGACTGCGCAATATCCAGCACCTGCTCCCGGAGTTCAGATAACTGCTGTGGTTTCAACATCATTCGCTCCTCAACATCTGCATCAATAAAAGGAAGTTATTCATCATCTGCTGGCGGCTGAATGCCCCCCAGCATACGCCCCATTTCCACCAGCAGCAGGGCATCTATCAACGCCGTCTCTATCGCCACCGGCGTATGGTTACGGAACGGCTCCCGCACAGTCAACTCGCGTCCCGTCAGCGCATCGAACTGTATCCCGTTGTCATCCGGGTACGGCTCCCGGTGATCGTATTCCGTATTCAAAATCGCACGCGGAATGCCCTCCGGGAATGCCTCACAGCGATACACCATTTTCACCTTCAGCGCATAGGGATCAAAATGCCGGCACCACCAGCACAACGCCTGTGTTCGCTTGATCGCCATCAATATCTCCCTGCAATTTCTGTAATTTCATGTACACTATAGCGCGTTTAAACCATGAACCACACAAGAGATACTTTCAGGGGAAATCTCCATGCCAGAAAATCGCTTACACGACCTGCGTTCGCAGATCGACGACATCAACTTACAGTTACTTGACCTGCTGAACCAGCGGGCTGCTGTTGCCTCAGAAATCGGCAAAGTACGCTCAGAACTCGGCACGGAGTTCTACGACCCGGAGCGTGAAGCTAACATGCTCACCGTGCTACAGCAGCAAAACGAAGGCCCGTTCAGCAACGAAACCATCTCCAACCTCTTTCGCGAAATCTTCCGCGCTACACTGGCGATGGAAGAACAGGAACACCGTCAGAAGTTCCTCGTCCAGCGTAAAGAGCCAACCGATCAGACCATTATCGAACTACCCAATGGCGTGACCTTCGGCGATGGCAGCCTTGTAGTGGTCAGTGGCCCGTGCGCCGTGGAGAGTATGGAGCAGATGGACGAAGTGGCCGCTGCAATGGCGGAACGCGG
Source organism: Chloroflexota bacterium (assembly GCA_039024535.1). Lineage (GTDB taxonomy): Bacteria > Chloroflexota > Anaerolineae > Aggregatilineales > Phototrophicaceae > DAOTTY01. The sequence goes on along the minus strand of JBCCQC010000637.1, from coordinate 1,039 downwards.
TGTGAAGGTACTGCGCGGCATGGGCTACAAGCCCCGCACCTCCCCCTATGACTTCCAGGGCCTCGGCGAACAGGGCCTTCAGATTGCCCGTCAGGTCGCTAACAAATACGACATGATGCTCACCTCCGAAGTCATGGACGCCACCCTCATCCCGATGATGAGCGACTATGTGGACATCTTCTGGGTGGGTGCTCGCAATATGCAGAACCCGGTTCTGCTACGTGCGCTCGGCAAGGTGAGCCAGCCCGTCATCCTCAAGCGCAGCTTCGGTGCCAACTATAAAGAGTGGATGTTCGCCGCAGAGTACGTCATGGCCGGTGGCAACCGCAACGTCATCCTGATGGAACGCGGCATTCGCACCTTCGAAACATGGACGCGGAACACCCTGGACATCAGCGCTGTGCCGTTGATGAAGAAGGAAACCCACCTGCCGGTCATCGTGGATATTTCCCACAGTGCAGGCCGCCGCGATATTGCCATCCCGCTGGCGAAAGCATCGCAGGCCGTGGGCGCAGATGGCCTTATGTTCGAAACGCACCCGAACCCGCCCGTTGCGATGAGCGACGCCAAGCAGCAGCTCAGCATCCCGGAGTTCCACAAACTCATGGATGCCCTTGAAGCCAACACTCCCGTCCCCGCAATGGACTGACCAGAACCACCACCTGTAAGGGTGAGCTACTGGCTCGCCCTCAGGCATCAAGCTAAGGGAAAGCATGGTCAAGAACTAAATTTTTTGAGCACATCGGCGGCAAGCATGTTCCGGCAATGCTGATTTCAAACGGACTGTCTGCGGCGGCACATCTGCACCTCTTGCTGGTTTTCGCACTGATTACGTTCGTTATTGGCTGGCTGTGAGGGCTTCAGTTTGCCTTGCAGAAGTCAGCAATCGACGTGTCCATCTTACATGCCATCTTCGGGTTGTTCGGTTCACGCATATGTGGTGTTGTGACCATGATGCATAGCTTACCTGTATGATCCTAGTACTTGACCAAAAAAGTTATCATGGATATAAGCGGGCTAATTTGGTTCGTGCCTGTGT
>JBCCQC010000636.1:0-3306 GCA_039024535.1 Chloroflexota bacterium | reverse complement strand
GCATGTACACTTCACTCTGCAATGAGTTTAACTGCTCCGGAAACAAAAAATCCCCCAACGGGGATTGAAACTTGTTAACCTCCATTGTCAATACGGCGTTTTCCTTGCCTCCGGAAACAAAAAAAACCCGTCATGCAAACATGGCGGGGATAGTTGTATTACAGCATGTGGTGCGCGTCAGTCGCTCTGCACCAGCACCTCAAACGATTTATTACGGAAGTAGCCATACCCGGCGGCGGTTTTCCCGCCCGCGCCCAGGTTCACCAGCGCCCTGCGCAGCCAGTCTGCCGCAATCTCATGAGCCTTTACGCGGCGGGCGTAGTCGGTGGTCGGCAGCAGCCCGAACCAGAAGCGACTTTTCGCCTCTACCGTCAGGAACGTCACTGGCTGCGGGTTGCCATCGTCCGATGGCGGGCGTGACCCACTGCCGGTGTAGTAGTCTACAAAGTGCGGCGTCATCACATCAGCGGCATAAGCAGGGGTTCTGCTTCCCCCATAAATGCCACTCACGAAACTGACCTCACCGCGGTAGCCCTGCGAACCAAACACCCGCGCAAACCACCGGATCAGCTCACCACTGTCCGCACTGACATCCATGCCCAGCAGCTTTGCGGTGGCAGTGTTGGCAGCCGCCACCGCCTCGTTATCCTCTTCGTTGATCGCAATCAACTTGCTATCCAGTTCAATGAGCTTATCATCCAGCGTGTTGAGGGCCAGCGTTCCCTGCCCATCGGTGGCCTCCAGCGTAATCCCCAGACTGGCCGCGACTTCGAACAGTGCCCACGTGCGGGCCAGCCCCTTTACAGAACTCCCCAGCAGGTACGGCAGGCCGGTGTTCCGTTCCAGCGTGAGGCCGGTTTCCAGCACATGGGCAGCACCCAGTCCCACCACCAGCCGCTCCGACGTATCCATGCGAAAGGCAACCCCCTGTCCACCAGCTACCATCGCCAGCCATCGCTGCTGATGAGCAGCCATCAGGTCGGGGTCAGTGCGCTCTACTTCCAGCAACGACGGGGTTTCGCCCTGTCGCACATTGGCACGGCGCGTGGTACTCAACCACAGGCCTTTTGCCTCACCGCCGCTAACATCAATAAGCTCCGTCTGACCTCGGCGGCGGCGCGTGTTCTTCATCGTCAGATCCCAGTTGCGGGTGCGCTGCCACGGCGCAAACTTATCCAGCGCAAGGCCCATGTTCCGGCACTGCTGCATGTGTTGTTCCAGCAGACTGCGTGAGACGCGTGGGAGTGCGTTGTTGGTCATAGCTACTCGGCCTCGCCTTCCCAGCCCATTGCCGATACATAACGACTGAGCCAGACCGCATACTCAATCGACTCGGCAGTGGCACGACGATAGGTGTTCACGTTTTCATCACGCACAAGCTGCATCAAATCACTGTCACTATAACCCAGCCGCAACGTAACATAGTTGCTTAGGTGATTGTAGATCTGCTGTTCGGCACTATTGCGGTTGCCTCCTGCCTTCGAGAGGATAAACGCCAGTGTGCTACCCAGCCCGTTAATCTGGATCATGGAAGCCAGCTTTCGGGCCAGCGTGGTATAACGCTTCTGGTTAGCCTCCTGCACCTGGTTCACATCACGCCAGCCACGTTTGGCGCGTTCCTGCTCAATCGTCTGCCGCTGGGACTGATTGTTGGTCGCCATGTGTTATGCCTCCCCCCATTGCAGGGCCACACGCCCACGCCCTACCGTTTCGTCACCGCCAATCTGGAAACGCGGTGCAATGCCTTTCTCCAGCCAACCAGCGAGTGTCCCGGCATCACCTGTAGTTTCCCGCGACCGTGAAGCCGTCACATGCACTGGCGAATACAACAGTGTATCTGCCGGGAGCAGTTCCTGCGTGAACAATGCACCATCTTTTACCGTTTTGGTCGTGCTATCAATGCGAATCCGCGTTACGACCTCGGTCGAATACGTCACGAAGTCACGGAAAGTCGTGTTGGATAGAATCACGAGATGTGAGGCAATGCGATTTCGCCAGTAGGCATACTCACCGCCACCGGGTAGTACCTGTCCGGCAAGGAAAGTGCCCCACTCAGTAGCCTCCTCGGTGGTGTTAGCCTTCAATCCAAACTCCTCCAGCATGATATTATCGCCGCCGACCATGACATTGGCACTGGCTGCCATCACAGTCTCTTCCCGGTCATTCGTCGGTTCAGAAACTGTGGGTACAGCAGGTATCCCGGCAACACCAGCAGCCTCACGTGCAAAACGGGCCAGCACATCCGGGCACGTGGTGTAAGCAAACACCCCGTTCAGGGAACGCACCGGGAACAACAGCACCCGCGCATCCCCCACGACAATGGCGCTGGCGTGGTCGGTCACATCTTTGTCGTCAGGCTCTTTCCCGAACAGCGCTACCTTACGTGATTCATCGCCGTCAAAGTTTGTACGCAGCGCACCTTTGACGCCGCTACCCTGAATAACCGGGTAATTGGTGTAGCGTTCGCGCTGGATGGGCAGGTCAACCGCGCCCAGTCCACTCCCCGTTCCGGCATGAACCGAGGACTCTGCATAAAGATACAGGATACTTTTCATTTTATACTCTTTCGTGATTTCTGGAATTAAACTTTGCCAATGGCATAACAGCCAGAGCCGATGTGAGCGAGCGTTGCACCATCTGCCATGACTGCACTGGATTCTGTTATCGCATCCGGTAGATTATCTGCCGGCCCTCTGAAGTAGAACACGCTCCCCGCAGGCACAAAGCGATCAATCGCACGTGGATAACGCTGTATCGTGTCCCAACCGCCAATGGCATACGACCCCGGCAGCGCAACACTGAGCAGTTCAACATCCGGCAGCAACGTCTTCCAGCCACCTGTCGGCTGCCAGCCACCCGTGAAGTACGCTGGCGTGGTGAATACAATCTTGAACACACCATCCGTTTTTATCGTGAACTGTGGTTCATAGTTTTTTATGGTGTTAATCTGTGCGGTTTTACCTTCCCCACCAAAGGGTACTATACCATCAGGAATGGTATGCTCCTTGTCATCAAAAGTCACATCAACCAGCAGGCCTGTTCCGCTGGCCGGACGCACGAACGCCGCGTTATACAACATGCCCTCACGACGGTAGTTCGTATTCTCGTCGATACCGACACAGAAGCGATTTTCCGTATCGAACAGATCTTCTGACGGAACACAGTCCGCCGTCGTGATCGTTTCTCCATTTAGATAGCGGCTAAAAGCCTCCTCGTTCAGCCAGTAGCCGCTCAGGTTCTCGGTTTTGTCTGGCAGTGTGAGCGGTATCAACTTATAACCGTCGGAGTCAGGTGCGTTGAAATCAG
>JBCCQC010000635.1:0-3309 GCA_039024535.1 Chloroflexota bacterium | reverse complement strand
CGGCGGCACTGTTGGCGAAGGTGTTGAGGTCGTATCGTCAGTCAACGAAGTGCAGCCAGCGCAAACCGATGCACCGGATGGCCCAACGCCATCGCCGGGGCCAACAGTAACATTTATGGGGGCAATTGTCGGCAATGGAGCACGGGTCGCGGCGACTGACCCACCACCGGCAACCACGACACCGGTCGCACCACCCACGACCGAAACGCTGCCCACAGCGGTAAACGCCCGCACAGAATCTCCTACCGATGCACCGCCGACCGCTATACCAACAGAGGCACCAACCCGCGTGGGCACGCCGCTACCGGCGCTGGATGCGTCTGACGTGGGTATTCAGGTAATCTCCCGTGTGGAGCGCGACGAGTGGGATGTCATCATGAATCAGGTTGAGAATGACCTGGACATGGGCTGGATCAAAGTACAGGTAGCATGGGATTTCTTCCAGCCGAATGGCCCGGACGAAATCACCGAGGAATTCCGGCGGTTGGAGATCTACCTGGAGCAAATTCACGAGATCCGTGATGTAAAGGTACTGGTGAGCATCGCCAAAGCACCGAACTGGGCGCGGACGAACCTCACAGAAGATGGCCCTCCAGATGATCCACAGGCACTGGCGAACTTTATCACGTTCTTCCTCAACGAGATGAACAACACCATTGACGCGGTTGAAATCTGGAATGAGCCAAACCTGATCCGCGAGTGGCAGGGCGTTCCCAAGACCGGTCAAAACTACATGACCTACTTCGATGCCGGGTATAACGCTGTTCGTGCCTACTCGCCGGATATTGTAGTAATCTCTGCCGGGTTAGCCCCCACCGTAGATACACCGGGTTCCCGCAATGATCGGGACTTTTTGCAGGAGATGTACAGCGCAGGCCTGGCGAACTACACCAACACAGCAATTGGCATCCATCCCTACGGGTGGGGTAATGGGCCAGATGTGCGCTGCTGTGCGCCGGGGCCAGAGCGTGGCTGGGATGAAGCGCGTCAGTTCTTCTTTCTGGATACTATCGAAGACTACCGCAACATCATGATAAATAACGGTGACAGTGACGCGCAGATGTGGGCAACAGAGTTCGGCTGGGCCTCATGGGAAGGACTGCCGGGGCAGCCGCCAGACCCGTGGATGGATTACAACAGCAAGTGGGATCAGGCTAACTACAACCTGCGGGCCATCCAGATTATGCAGGGGCTGGATTACATGGGGCCTATGTTCCTGTGGAACCTCAATTTCGCGCAGCCATACCTGATTGACCAGCGTGACGAGCGGGTGGCTTACAGCATCGTCCTGCCAGAGGGTGCGCCCCGTGAGCGGCCATTCTACTGGATGATGTTCGATGCAGTTCGCCCCGATGAACAGCTAGACCGCTATGATTAACTCGCGGATGCGCCCGCCACCAGCCCTACAAAGGTGGCTGGCGCATCCAACCCCGCTCTACTGGCCCTTCGCTATCACAGCCTGAGATCCGGGAACTGGTTTTCTGGCAATCTGACCGTCTCACCCTCAAAGTCTTCCACAAGGCGCGGTAAATCAAGTGACTGCGCCGACGTTACCGGCAGCGAAAAGTAAACCGCTGTTCCGGTACCCGGCTTACTGCGCACACGTAAAAACCCGCCATGTGCCTTGAAAATTTGCTCCGCTGTGAATAGCCCCTGCCCCATGCCGGGTGTGCGGATAATCGCCCCGGTTTGCGTAACCGGGTTGCCACGGTAAAAGCGTGTGGTCACGCGGGGCAGTTCCTCTGCGGCTATACCAGCCCCGTTATCTCGCACGCGCATCAGTGCCTGCCCCCTGGACTCCCCATTAACCTCCAGCGTAACGGCCCCACCGGGAGGCGTATACTTGATGGCATTGTCGATGATATTGCCCACCGCCCAGCGCAGGCGGCGCTCTTCGCCCAGTATATGCAGCCCACTCCGATCAATGGACACGTAAAATTGTAACCCTGCCGCTTGCGCAATCTGTCGCCACTCGTTAGCTACCGCCCAGATGAATGTATCCAGCCGAATCTGCTTTTGCGATTGCTGAATGTCGCTGGCGTCCACGGTAGTAATTTCTCGCATTTCTACCACCAGTTTTTGCAGCGCTACCGCTCGCTTTGTAATCTCACGGGTAAAGTCATCCAGCGGGGTGTCATCAAAAGCGCTAGCCTGCGCAATGTCCATCAGTGGCGATTGCACCTGCTCTTCAACCGCCTGCAGCAGGCGTTCGCGCTTTTGCTCCTGCTGCACCATGTCCGTCATATCGCGCATCACAATAACTGTGCCAACCTGTTCGCCACCCACAGATGTAATCGCGGCAGCCTGTGCATTCAACATGCGCTCGCCCATTTCAATACGCTGTGGATCGCCAATCGCATACAGGCCGGGGGCCAGCGGATGCCGTGCGCGGTCGCCACGGATTTTCTGAACCATCCGGGCGAAGTTCTCCTGTATATTGGTCGATGTATTCAGCAAGCGCCGCGCCGACTCATTCACAAACGTCAGATTGCCGGTGGTATCCTGTACAATGACCCCATCTGGTAGAGCAGTAAGCACGGCGGCAAGGTGATTGGTTTCGCGTCGCTGGCGCTGGAGTGCCTGCTGCATGACGTTCTGTTCACGCAGCACGCGGTTAGCATACTGGTCGAGTGCTGCACCAGCGGCTCCGGCTTCGTCAACGGGCTGCATATGTGTGCGGGCTGTTTTATGTCCGGCGGCAAGTGCCTCTGCTGTGTTTTGAACGCGCTGTGTGCGCCCGGCCATAAACGCCACCCCCACAAACACCATTGCCACGGCCATCCCGGTAATCCCTGCCGCCATAATAGCAGTAAGCTGGCGGGCCACACCGGTAGCAAAGGGCAGGTTATCAGGAATCAGCACAGCCACCACACCCGGCGTACTCTGGCCGTAATTGAGTGGCGCGTAGGCGGCACGGTAGGGCACTCCCCCCATTGTCAGGCTGCGGACGGGCACGTTACGTCCATCGGTAGCAAGGGCCTGCCGTTGCAGGGCAGTATCAAGTACAAGGGCCTGCCGGGTGATGTCGTTTAACTCCAGTGAGGTCTGGAGTAACTGTGCATCTGCGCCATAAACCGCAACCTGAGCCACAGCACTGCCCTGTAATTCAGCAGTGAGTGCATCCATATTGTTACCGGCCAGCACCGCCCCCACAATTTGCTCACCAGAACGCAGCGGCGCAGATACGTACACCAGAGGGAATTCTTGTGTTTGTATCTGCGCCGCTGCGTTCTGGTGAGCAAATTGTGGGGGCGGTGCTGGCCGGTAACAATATGGATGCACTCACTGCTGAATTACAGGGCAGTGCTG
>JBCCQC010000634.1:0-3322 GCA_039024535.1 Chloroflexota bacterium | reverse complement strand
TTCCCCGGCAAACAGGCGACCGAGCACGTCAATCACCTCTTTAAGTGAGGTCAGCGGCCTGTCGTGTGCCAGCCCCACCCACCCGAGGAAGTCCGCCGCGCCGGACGCCAGCCCGAGGTTAAACCGGCCTCCGCTGTAGTCATCAAGCGTGGCCGCAAACATGGCGATCTCTGCTGGATTAATCGTGTAAGGGTTCAGAATGCAGGTGCCGATTTCGATGCGCTCTGTGGCACCAGCAACAGCCGTGAGGATCACCGGAGCGCTGCGTAAAAACAGGTCGTTGCTCACCCAGAACTGATCAAACCCGGCAGATTCTGCCGCCTGCGCCATGTCGATGTACGTCTGCACAGGCAAATCATTGTTGAAGCGCAGGCTAAATCGCATCACCGGCCCCGATGATGGCGTCTGCTTCAATCTCTACCAGATAGCCGGGGCCAACCAGTGCATCAATTGCCAGCAGCGTATTTGCCGGACGAATCTCCGCAAACACCTCACCGTGGACACGCGCCACAGGTTCCCACTGTTCAATATTGACGACGTAGACGCGGGTGCGCACCACATCTTTCAAACTCGCCCCGGCTTCTTTAAGTGCCGCTTCTATCTTCTGGAGTATAAAGCGCGTTTGCTCTGCCGGGTCGTCCCTACCCACGATGTTGCCGTCGGCGTCGGTGGCGGTGGTACCGGCTACAAACACCTGATTGCCGTAGCGTATGGCCCGCGAATATCCGGCCATCGCCTCCCAGTGTGTGCCGCTGGATATGGTCTGTCGCTCAGTCATGTTGCTCATACCACCACGATAAGTTCCTGGTACCCGGTTGTGAGCGCTTCACCGCCGCCGGGACGTGCCACCACCACATCTTCCACACGCGCACTGAACGTCTGCATCTGCGTGATGCTCGGCTCTATTGTGAACATCATGCCTTCGACCACCGGGGTGTGATCGGTTTTCGTGAGGAACGGCGCTTCATGCACATCCATGCCAATGCCGTGCCCCAGCCGGTGCCGGAACTCCGCGCCATAGCCGCCTTCTTCAATTACAGCGCGTGCAGCCGCGTCCACATCGGCGCAGGTGACTTCCCCGGCCTTGAGTGCGGCGATTCCCGCCTGCTGCGAGGCCATCACCAGATCATACACGCGCTGCTGTTCCTCATCCGGCTCTCCGAAAGATACCGTGCGCCCGAAGTCATAGCAAAAGCCATCCGGCATGGCCGCACCAAAGTCAAACAGTACGGAAACCGGCGCGGTCAACACACGCGGCCTGGTTTCCAGCCGTTGCCCGAACAACAGCGGATGAAACGGGCCAGAGTTATACAGCGAGGTCGTGAAAGATGGGCCAAGTGATCCGTGCCTTTTAAGCTGGAAGTCCACTTCTGCGATGATGTCCAGTTCGGTCATCCCCGGCTTGAGCTGTGGCAGAACCGCCGCAAATGCCGCTTCTGTTACGGCTCCGGCTTTGCGCATCGCCTCGATTTCATCTTCGCCTTTGACCGCCCGCTGTGGGTTCAACAGGGCTGTACCGGATGAGAACACCGCGTCCGGGAGCAGCTTTTGAATGCCTACAAGGGTTTCGCCACCGGCATGGTCGCCGATGGCAACACGCGGATTCTCCGGCAGATTAAACTCGTCCAGCAGGCCACGCACCAGTTCTGCCGGGTCATCGTGTTCGCCCAGTATGCGCACATCCACATTCTGCGACCCCGCCAGGTTGCCAAACTCCGCACTCATGCGTGTGAGGGCCAGCACTACCCCGCGCCCCGGACGTATCCACGCCCCTTCCAGCCAGCCGCCGGGGTGCAACACTGCCCCATAGTTCGGAATGTCACGCGGGATGCCGGTCAGATACTGCAAATCCGCAGATATTGGGAAGAAGGCAAGGTCAGCGCTGCCATCCATTGCTTCGGTAAATGTTGCTATACGCTGCTGAAAATTCATGTGTCAGGTTCACATTCTCTTTTGACGAAAAATTGGAAAGACTATACCACGTAGAACCAATCGCGTCACATCCATTTGCCGGCGTCGCAAGAATTGGTTATAATGCCGCGCTGATGGTCAACATGTAGTAATGTTACTGATCTTCTGGAGGAAGAATGAAACGTTTTAATCGTGTACTTGCGCTGATGCTGGCCCTTGTGCTGGTACTCAGCTTTGCGTCGCTTACCGGCGCACAGGACGAGCGCGTGCTGGTTATCGGCCATGCCGAAAGCACCGACTCACTTGACCCCGCCCGTGGTTTTACTCAGACCACCGGCATCATCAACCGTGCCACCTATGACACGCTAACCACCTTCCCGGATGAAGACGCCAGCGAAGTGCTGCCGTGGCTGGCAACAGAGTGGGACGTGAGCGAAGATGGCCTCGTCTACACCTTTACCCTGCGCGAAGGCGTTACGTTTGCCAGCGGCAACCCCGTCACGGCTGACGATGTGGTCTTCAGCATTGAGCGACTGCAAAATGTGCTGGGTAACCCGGCCTTCCTTGCAGACAACATCGAGAGCGTGGTTGCTAACGAAGACGGCACTGTGACCTTCACACTGGCTGTTGCTCGTCCGTCCTTCCTGTCGGAACTGGCAAACTATGCATTCTCCGTCACGGACTCTGTGACCATTATGGAAAATGGTGGCGTGAGCGGCGAAGATGCTGCCGAGACCGATGCTGCCGAGGTTTATCTGAACAGCACGTCTGCCGGTACCGGCCCGTACATCCTGGAAGGCTGGACGCCACAGGACGAAACCGTGATGGTGAAGAACCCGAACTTCTGGGGCGAGGAACCGTACTTTGACCGCGTGATTATCACCAACATTCCAGAGGCCGCTACGCAGCAGGTCACGCTGGAAGCCGGTGACATCGACATGGCGCTTGACCTCACCCGCGACCAGGCCGACGCCCTCAGTAGCAACGAAAACATTGTGGTCTATAGTGGCCCCAGCGTATACACACACTTCATCCTGATGAACCAGGACAGTGAAATCGGCGGCATTGTCTCCGACCCGACCGTCCAGCTTGCCATTCGCCATGCACTGGACTACGAAGGCTACAAGGCGCTGTGGGGCGGCGTTACCCCGGCCACTAACCTGACGGTAGGTCTGGCTGGCTCCCTCAGTGAAGATGCAGCATTCACCCGTGACACCGAGCTCGCTATGGAACTGCTGGCCGAGGCTGGCTACCCGGACGGCTTCGACATTACACTCAACTACCCGGACTTCACGTGGCAGGGTGTGAACATGAACACCAACGCCCAGAAGATTCAGGCAGACTTAGCAGAAGTCGGCATCAACGTAACGCTGCAACCCGGTGAGCTTCAGGTATCGCTGGAAGAATACCG
>JBCCQC010000633.1:0-3323 GCA_039024535.1 Chloroflexota bacterium | reverse complement strand
CGTCGGGTTCGGGGCGGCGGTGTGGGCCGCCTATGCAGACCCGGCGAAAAACGCCACCGCCACCACCAGCCGCCGCTGAACATCACCCATTACAGCGCCCCCGACGACCCACGCTGTGCCGGTTCATCCTGGAACGAGAGCAAATCATCCAGGCTCATCTGCTCCAGGCGGCTTTCCGCCATGGCCGCACGCAGCTCATTACTGATCTCGCCGTCATCTTCCAGATACTCCGCCACAATATTGTCATCCGGGGCACGCCACCCGAAGCCATGAACCGCCAGCAGCACATTGTCCGCGCTGACCTTCAACGTCCACTCGCCCTCGTCCATATCCAGCGCATCATGCACGGGGATGCGCCGCGCTGGTACCACCAGGTTACGCCCGCGCGAAAGGTCGTGTTCTTCCGTATGCAGGAAAACCGTCTGGCCGTGGTCATCCAGCAGTTCAAACGTGATGCTGCCCATCGCCCGCTGTGGCAACCGCAACTGCACAAACGGCTGCACATAATCAATATCGTCCGGCACATCCCGCGTGCGGAACAATTGTGGCGGTTCTTCCCCCCGGATAGCCAGCATACCAATATCCACCGGCAGCACTGCCGTTGTACTCGCATCCAATCCCGCATTCTGCACGGCCTCCAGCGCATGAGCATACACCCGGTCGGCATTGGTCGTCGGCTTGCGATCCACCCGATCACTCACCCCACCAAAATCGTATTCCGGGCTGCGCGACCGCCGCCATTCCTCGTATTCACGGTCAGCCTGCGCCTCACGTTCGCGGTTATTCCGGCTCTCCTCGAACTGCCGCGCCAGCAGGAAAAAGCCACCCAACCCCGCCAGAATCCCCAACGGACTGCCCTCCGAGGCGATGCTCCCCACGCCCACCAGCAGCATCCCGATGCCGAGCATAATCTGAAAATAGCGCCTGTTCATCGTTGATTATTCCCGTTCTATCTGCCCGGATTCGTCGTCATATGTGGTAGTTTCTGGTTCAATCGTATTGTCACGCGCAAACACCCTCGCCAGCAGATAAAAGCCAGTCAGTCCAGCCAGCATCCCGAATGGACTACCATCGGGGGGCATCAAACTGCCCATGCCAAACACCAGTAACCCGACGCCGAGCATCATCTGAAAGTAGCGCCAGTTCATCGGCTAAAATGCTCCTTGCTGAATTGCTGACCGACTGAAGCGCTAATCACGGTTGCTCTGTTGACGCAGCAGATCTTCCAGTGACATCGGCACATCGTCTTCAACCGGGTCTGCCGGGGCATCATCACGCAGGCGGCTCTCCGCAGACTTCTCACGGCGTCCTGCCCAGCGGTCACGCACAGACGGCGACAGCGTAAAGCCCAGTATCCCCACCAGATCCCCATCCACATACACACGCAGATCACACTCACCGGGGTTCAGGCCCATCGTGCTGTCAAACAGCGGCATCTGCGTATCTGCCATAATGTCCAGCTTGCCATCGCGCATATACTGGCGCTTTTCGTGGCTGTACACCCGGTCGCCATCACCATCATCAATCTCAAACCGGATCACAGCATGACGGTCAGCATCCAGCGCAGGCACCTGCAACGTCACATACGGGCGCACACTGTTATCATCCAGTGACAGACTGCGCGTGCGCTGCATTACCATGCCATCATAACGCTCATGCAACGCAATCAGCCCCACATCCAGTAGCTGCACCGATGTCGCGCTGATCATCCCGCGTGCTTTTGCGCGTTCTGCCGCCTCGCGTGCATCCGCACTGGTTTTACCACCCAGCACCGTGCGTTCCTGCACCGTTTTAATCAACTGCTGTGGCTCCACGTCAAACAGCGCCACGCCCCCGGCCAGCCCCAGCGCACTCAGCAATAAAATAGACGCGCCAGAGTCAAACCCCTGCGAGAGCACTGCTATTGCCGTGAGTGCGCCCAGCGTCCCCAGCCACACTACATTCCGTCGTTTAATTCGCATGTTCAATTCCCTGCTGCTACATTCGGCGGGCAATCCGTATAACGGTTGCCACAACGCAGATACCTGCACTCACTCTATTATACGGGAGAAATCGCCCACGGTCGCATTTGCATAGCGTTATTCCAGCAATCGGGCGCTCAGGATGCGGTGCGTCCCCGGTAGCCAGTGAACATCATAGGTCTCACCACCAACCATAGCAGCATGAACCTCCATCGTGATGTTATCAAGCCGTTTGCGCCCCACCCGCATCCCATAGGAGCGGACGCTTTTACCATTTTTCGTGCGGCTCGTCTGCATAAACAGCCTTACCCGCCCGGTCACACGGTTCAGTTGCTCACGGCGCATCGCTCGCTGCACCGCCAGCCGCGTTCGGATTTCCCCGAAAAACAGGAGCACAAACGACAGCATAAATACTCCGGCAACAAACCAGTACGGCATATCCGTTTCCAGCCGCACCGTCAACGCAAAAACAACCAACAGCACAACCACCACACCCCCCACAGCCCACAGGGTTTTATTGCTCTGCCGCAGCCGGTCATACATGATGTCATACTGCGCATCGGTAATGTTCCCGGCAGCATTGGCTTTATAATCCGCGTCAGTAAAGCCCAGCGCAGCCATCAGCCTGTCGTTCCAGTATGCCGTGAACTGCTCACACGGCACCACATCACCGCGCATGGTTTGCGGCCCCATGCTAATGTATGCCCGCGTACTATTAAACCGACGATCGAAGTACACGTTCACCGTCGGGTGATCCGGGTAGTCCTTCAGGCGCACCGTAGCCACATATTCGCCGTCATCGTTCAGCTTCAGCCACCGCCGATCCACCGAAACGCGGTAGAACGTTTCTAACTCGTAGTTGTGCAGGCAAAACGTAAGCAGGTTCTCGGTGCTATCGGCCACAATAACGTCTGGTTGCATCTCAACTTCTCCACATGGTTTATCGGATGGGAACCGTAGCCCGGCCCACAACGACTCCCCAATAACGTCTGGTATAATCTGTTATCGTTCGTTTTAGCTTAGCACAGCTATATTTTCCTGGAATAGACTTATGACTGAGAACACGCCAGAAACCACCTATCGCATTCGCGGCCTGCTCCCCGATGACCGCAACTGGATTGCCGAGCGGCTGGATGAGCACTGGGGGTCAACACGGATTGTGTCTCGTGGGGTGCTGCACTATGCCCACACGCTGCCGGGGTTTACCGTCACCAACGGGCTGGAAGAACCGCAGGGCCTCGTCACCTACCACATCAAAAACAAAGCGTGTGAAATTGTCACACTCAACAGCTTCAATGAAGGCATTGGCGTGGGCAACGCCCTCATCGACGCGGTAAAACACGCCGCCGAAATCGAAAAATG
>JBCCQC010000632.1:0-3328 GCA_039024535.1 Chloroflexota bacterium | reverse complement strand
GTTATCTGGTTGTGCCACACAGATATGGGCGTCACGTTTTTCAACATCGACATCTTTATGTACACTGGTATCAACCGGCACCGGGAAATAGCGGGTAATCTTTCCGTCATTATCATTTGCCAGGAACGGCCCACGCATACGGAATGCGCCGGTATCCAGGCCACCCTTATCTCTGGCCGGTTGCCCGATAAGCGTGCGAGCCTTCTCCGCTTTATTACCATTCCCACTCAGGTAATCTGCCAGACTCACGCCCAACGACTGCGAAATATGTGCCCGCAACGCCCCCTGCACCGTAAATGGCGTAGGCGGGAACAGACTGCGTGCTGTATGGCCCTCCCCGGCAGAAAACGGCTGCCCGTCCCGGAACATCCACACATCGGTGGGCTTCATCATCAGCCACGTCATTCAGTTACCTCCTCAGTGCATTCACCGGCCTGTGAGAGAAACCGTGCAAGGCTCACCCATCCAACCATGTTCTCCCACCGTTTCGAGGGCTTCGGCTTCGGTTTCTCGTCCTCTGGCCGGATGCCATACTCACTGAGCGCAATCAACGTCGCTGTGAGCGGGTGGTCATTTTGAATCGTCCGGTCAGTACGCCGCTTTAAAATGCGGTTCAGTTCACGCTCCCGTGCCGCCATCATGTCAACGTCAGTTGCATCATCATCCAGCGCCATCGCATACGCCATCTGCTGAAGATCATAGGGTAGATTACGGGACAGATTGCTATCGCCGCGTAGCTCAGCAATGATTTTCTGAAGCTCATTCAGGCTACCGCCCTGATACTCCCATGCCATACCCATACTACGATCCTCACCAGAGCGGCGTACCAGCGCCACTGCAACCGCGTTGCGTCCGTAGTCCTTTTTTGCGGCCTTCTCCATGCTCTTTGCCTTTGCTATTGCCCCCTGCAAGCCCTGCGTGCGGTGTACAAAGGCAATCCCCGCACTGGCATGAAGTGGAAATTCACGCGCATTCATGTAGTCCGCAAAGGATTTTCGCAGCGTATCTGCCGCCGCCAGCGCACACGGAACCGGCAGCACCGCCAGCACATCATCGCCACCCGCGTAGATAACCCGCCCCGGATAATCCTGCTCGACAATCCGTTTCACCTCAACATCTGCAAAATCGGCCAGCGAATCGCTGAACTGACGATGTTCCTCTGCGTTTGTGAAGTTTTCCACCACCGCCCCCATCCGGTCACCGTCCATCGACAGAATCGCCAGATACGGATTTGGCCGCTGAATACCAGCCTCAGAGGCAACCTGCATCATGCCTTTGAATGCCTTCAACACCGGGCGAACATCCTCTACTTCCAGCGTAGAGCGCCCCGTGTTTTTACGCAGTGTCGCCAGTTCCAGTGTATCTTCATAGAAGTAATCGCCATCCACGCTCATAAACTGTTGTACATCTATATCGTTGTAAATCGCCTCGATGTATGGAAAACGTTCCGGATTGGGCTTTCCACTGCGCGTGAAGTACAGACGTTTATCATGATCGATAAAAATCTCGGCCAGGGTCTCAATGTAGTGCATCACTGGATTGCGCATCACATCCCAGTGCCGCAGCACATCCACCCGGAACGTTGCACAAGCCACACTACTTGTGGACGGGAAACGATCGAACACACGCTGGCCGTTACGCATGGCGATCGGTGTTAGTTCGTCGTTGTCATCCGCCTCGTGCGCCACCCGCTTGATCGTGCTGAGCGCACACAACCGCTCACCGTCTTTAATCAGTGCCATGTTCGGGTGATTCTTCTGAATATCTTCCCAGAATTCCCGCACCGCTGGCAACCGACCATCACCGTTGTGCAGTGCCTCGTGTTCCCCTGTCAGCGAGCACTTGTGGCCCGGTTCCCCGGTCTGCTCAAACGCCCGAAACATCTTGCGTGCGGCCATCGCCGCATTCGCCCGCGCGATTGTATCTGGGTAATCGTCAGTGTTTGGCACAGCCGCCCAGTAGAACTCCAGCCAGTTATCGACCTGTCGCGCCCAAATCTCAGCCCATTCTGCACCGTCGTCGGAACCAGCCAGCTTGGCAAAGTAACGCTCTGTGTTTCGCGCCACCTGCTGCCACTCGCCATGCATAGCCAACTCTACCGCCTTAACAACTTCGCGTATTGCACCCTCATCGCCATTACAGGTAAACACAAACCGATTGGGATAGCTGTCTTTCTCGTTGCCCGGGTTATAACCGGGATACACCAGCTTACATCCGTCCAGCCCATTAATTTCCTTGAGACCCGCCTTTGCCAGATGCGACAGCATCCGACTGCCCAGAAATAGATCCTGTGTGCGTCGCGCCTGCCGGATATACGACTGCACCGGCCCGATGGAGACGACCACCATATAGCTCATTGCCAGTCCTCCCCATACACGCGGGTAAAGCCATTGTCTTCACAGCGATCCATGAAGTCTTTCATGCGCGCCCAGTTGCCGCTCCGCTCACCGGAGCGCATCACGGTCACTACCGGATGATAGCCATCTTCACTGCGGTTGACGCGCATGTGAATCGCCGACGAGCGACGCGGACGAATATCCCCGAACACACCGCCATCATGATGATACGGCCCCGATGTCCGCCACAGAACATCCAGCGCCTCATCCGCCGTATATGTGGGGCGCTCCCCCACCAGCACCCGAGCATGTCCCGGCACCAGCGTCGGATATGTCGGAAAATCATGAAACTCAACCGGCACCAGCCGATGTACCTCGGCCAGCATATCCCTCAGGTAAGCAGCCAGCGCCGCACCATCCGCCGGTGTAAACGCCAGTCCGTCTACCACATTACCGGGATCCGCCACCTGAGACAGCTTCGCGTTCAGCACGTGCAAATTGCCACTGCCCCGCCGCGACCGCTTGCCCAGCCCGCCCAGGTTCAACATAAGGTACAGACCCGCCAGCAGCGGGCTGTTCACCAGCACCTGCCAATCGGCCAGCGGATGCGTCGTCAGCACAATACGGAACTCACCCTCCGGGTCGAACCCCGTCTGACGCATACGCTCTGGCAGCACACGCAGCTCACCAGACGTGTTTGCGTCCATACCGCGTGAAATCACCCGCACGCTGACCGCCGAGGACTGCCCCGTACTCCCCAGATAGCGGCTCTCCTCATCGTGAAGCACGTTCTCCCGGTTACCGATCTTCGCGCCCAGCGCCGTCCGCAGCCAGTAGCGCAGCACCCCGCGCACCGACGGCGCCCGTAATTCCGGGGTATCACCATCCGCACCATGTGTGAGTAGCGGTGTCAGGTTGGTGACAGTCAAAGTTAGTTTTGGCAACTTCATCTCCTGTCTGTTTATATGAGTAATTCAATTACTTTAACATTT
>JBCCQC010000631.1:0-3330 GCA_039024535.1 Chloroflexota bacterium | reverse complement strand
TCTTCTTCGGTGTCGAAGCGCTACAAGTTCCGAGATAAATTCAAATACGATAAAAGGAATCACTACAATACCGAAAATAACGGCAAGTCCAAATGCAAGATCTATTATGACAGTACCAATGGGAACACCATCAGATACTTGTATTGGGACGACCATTGACAGAAAACATACAGGCATTGAAGACATGAGTAACAATAGTCTGGTTAGATATTTGCCGGTTATGCTTCGGCGCAGTGTTGTGCCGGAAATAACATTAATGTTGCGTGCGCTATCCAGATAAATCTTACCCTGCATAATTGATCCAGAATACTTTGTTTTTAATGTGGTGGGGGGATCAATCCAGAGTGTGAAGTGAGCCATGTTACTTTCGGCTACTTCGATTTCCATCGGAAAGCCCTCACGTATTGCAACGTTTTCTAACTCCTGCACGATTCTTTCTATCGAACGATGGCTTTCCACGGTGAATGGAACAACACTCCAACGAGTGAGGAAGAAAGTTTTTTCAGATTTACGTTTCATAGTATGTTTTCCTGCTGGATAATCTGTTCCCATTCTGCCGCAGACACACAAACTGCACTCCCCGAATGATTGGGGGATTGCGCACATAGAACATTCGTCCTATAATACGTTTTCATCGTTCATCTTACCCGTGTGAACACACCACACGGAAATCTCTAAACAACGTATAATATACTGTGCAGATGGCCGGGTCTTTGACCGCCACCTCCACATAAAACACGCGGGCATGGTGCGCCATGCCCCTACAACCAGATTGATTACATTCACATACGAAGGGCATAACACATGGCACGCCGCAAACCCAAGAAAATCGAGGAAAACACGGAACTGTTCGGCGACGAACGGTTTAAAGCACTGGAATCCACACTCACCGACCTGACGAAACGCTATGGCGATGGCGCAATTGTACGCCTGGGAGAAGCCACCCACATGGATGTGGCAACCATCCCCACCGGCTCCCTGACCACAGACATTGCGCTGGGTGTGGGCGGGGTGCCACGGGGCCGCATCCTGGAAATCTACGGGCCAGAGTCCAGCGGTAAGACGACGTTCTGCCTGCATGTGATCCGTGAAGCGCAGATACGCGGCGGCCTGTGTGCCTTCGTGGACATGGAACATGCCCTTGACCCGACCTATGCGGCACGCATCGGCGTGGACATTGAGCAGCTTTACGTCTCGCAGCCAGATACCGGCGAACAGGCACTGGAAATCACAGAGGCGCTGGTGCGCAGTGGTGCCCTGGACGTGGTGGTGGTCGATAGTGTGGCCGCGCTCGTGCCCCGCGCAGAAATCGAGGGCGAGATGGGGGATAGCCACGTTGGTTTGCAGGCCCGCCTCATGAGCCAGGCGCTGCGCAAGCTCTCCGGGGCCATTAAACAATCGAATGTAAGTGTTATATTCACCAACCAGTTAAGAGAGAAGGTCGGCGTGATGTTTGGCTGCTTCCACGGGGATA
Source organism: Chloroflexota bacterium (assembly GCA_039024535.1). GTDB lineage: Bacteria > Chloroflexota > Anaerolineae > Aggregatilineales > Phototrophicaceae > DAOTTY01. The sequence continues at coordinate 1,856 of JBCCQC010000631.1, read as the reverse complement.
ACCGCGTGCAGCTTGCGAATGGCCGTACAGAAAGCATCCGCAATATCGTGGATAATCGCATGAATGTTGAGGTCATGTCTTATAATACGCTCACGCAGCAGTTTGAGCCAAAGCGCATCGTGAACTGGTTTAACAACGGTAAGGCAGAGAAATTCCTCAAGTTCACGGTGGCTGCTGTGGATGGCGGCACGCACACGTTTGAATGCACGCCGAACCATGAACTGCTAACTGAACATGGTTACGAAGCTGCCGAAAATCTGCGGGTGGGGGAACGTCTGGTCACAATGGCCGGTGTTCTGGAACTGTCCATTACAGCCGGGATGCTTCCACAGGCACCGTTTTATCAGCCTGCGCCAATGGAAATTCTGGCAATTGATGCGGTAGAGGACTTCAACGACATGACGCGCTACGACATCGAAGTGGATGGTAATCACTGCTATGTGGTGGATGGCGTGGTCGTTCACAACTCACCGGAAACAACATCGGGTGGCCGTGCGCTCAAGTTTTACGCCAGTGTGCGCCTGGATATTCGCCGCATTCAGTCCATCAAGCAGGGCGGCGAGGTCGTTGGCAATCGCACCCGCATCAAGGTGAAGAAGAACAAGGTCGCCCCGCCCTTCCGCGAGTCCGAGTTCGACATCATGTTCTACGAGAACGGCATCAGCAAACCCGGCGAAATCGTAGACCTGGGCACGGACATCGGCATTATCGAAAAGCGCGGTGCGTTCTACCGCTACAACGACGAACTGTTAGGCCAGGGCCGCGAAAATACCAAAGTTCACCTGACCGAAAACCCGGAAATCTCCAACGAACTGGAGAACAAAATCCGCGAGCACTTCGGCCTACCCAACCTTGACGGCGTTCCCAACGGCATCGGCCCCGAACCCACCGGCCTCTCGTCCAATGGTGATGACGACAGCGGCAGCGACGACGATTAGTTAGCCTTCTGCGCGTGTGCGTACCTGCTCCGGCCATGCCAGCTCTTTGGCCGGAGTCCACGGGTATTCCATTTCTGCGAGTGTTTTGCTCAGTACCGCATCGCCCAGCAGTTTCCACACCACATACAGCGCCAGGTCAATCCCGGCGCTCACCCCACCAGCCGTGAGAATCTGACCGTTGTCGGTATAGCGCCGGTCACTGACCACGGTTGTCCCCTCACCGACGAGGTTGCGCAGGTCATCCAGATTGTCGTGATGTGTGGTGGCCGTCAGGCCGTCCAGCAAACCGGCTTTGCCCAGCACCAGCGCCCCGGTACACACGGAAATCAGGTGTTCGGTGTGTGTGGCTTGCGTCTGGAGCCATGCCAGAATATGCGGTTTCGTCAGCAGAGCGCGGCAGCCCGCCCCGCCGGGGATCACGAGAATATCTGCCGGGGGCATACTGTAGATGCTGTGGTTCGGGTTCACACTGAGCTGGCCGCGTGTGCGAACCGGCGCGGTGCTCTCTGCCACAGTGTAGACATTAAACGGTGCCGGGTCATTCAACTCTCCCGTCACGTTGAACACTTCATACGGCCCTGCAAAGTCCAGCACCTCAATCTGGTCAAACAGCATAATGGCGACGTTGCGCATAGGGGGTATCCTCTCTGTTTATGCCGATTATGCAGAGCGCATCCCCGCCCGCATAGGGCCACACGCACACCGGCTCTAACTGTCGCCGGACTGTTCACGCTGTGCAGGCCGGGCGTTATCGTCGTCGTCGGGTGCCTCCGGTGGCGCATCGCCCAGCCGTGATTGTGCCATCTGTGCGCGGCGTTCGGCCTCGCGCTGTTTACGCGCTTCCTCTGCCTGCTGGAATTTTGCATCGCGTTCTTCGCGCTCCTGCCGGATGCGTTCCCGGTCGGCTTCTACGGCTTT
>JBCCQC010000630.1:0-3330 GCA_039024535.1 Chloroflexota bacterium | reverse complement strand
ACAGAGCCTGCTCTGTCCGCTGGCAACCTGCACTTTACAGAACATGCGTTCTGTGCGATGATTGTAGTAGTTCAGGCTGGTCGAAACCAGAAAAGACGCAATTGTGACGTTTGCGAACGTTACACCAACCCCCTGATGAAAGTACGGTATGGGCCTGATCTGAATCATACAATTGCATAGTCGGTAAGTTCAGGCGGGTAAACAGGCTCGTCTATGGGGTTTCACATCACTTCTATATAATCACAAACACTCTGGAGCAAAGAACCCCAAAATCCCACCTTAATGGGCGAGGCTGCTGGCACAAAGACAGTCATGTTCACCGCATATGCAGGGAGGTGTGTTCGCGCTCTGGATTCTACAACCACATATCCGAATGGTCAGGCGAGCCGAAACTCGCTTTTGCGGTTTTAACCGGACTTGCAATTACCCCGCCCTTCCATACCATTAAATTACACCTCCCTGCCCGAATAACGAATGCAGCGCACCCATGAACAACCCACAGAAAGATACCGTCAGCGGCGTGATTGAGCGCGTGACCTACTTCAATGAGGAAAACGGCTACAGCGTGCTCAAAATCATTGCGGATAAGGCAAAATCTGACGCGATTGCCCGTGATGGAACAACAACGGTTGTGGGCGTGCTGCCAGAGATGAACGTGGGCGAAACTGCGGAGTTTATGGGCGAGTGGCGCGACGACCCGAAGTGGGGCCTGCAATTCCGTGCGGAGATGGTCAAACCCATTCTGCCGTCCAGTGAGCGGGGCATCACCCGCTATATTGCAGATGCGGTAGCCGGAATCGGGCCGAAGACCGCCGAACGTATTGTGAACCACTTTGGCGAGGAAACACTTAATGTGCTCAATCGCACCCCGGAAAAAGTTCATGAGGTGCCGGGTATTAAAGAGAAGCAGGCCGAGGCTCTGATTAAAACGTGGCGGGAAAACGTTGCGGAGCGTAACGCGATTATCTTTTTGCAGGGGTTTGGTGTGACGGCGCGGTTCGCACGTCGCATCTTTGCGGAGTACGCAGAAAACACAATCCAGGTTGTGCAGCAGAACCCGTACCAGCTTGCGGACGAGGTGTTTGGCGTGGGCTTTGTAAAAGCCGACGCCATCGCGCAGGAAATGGGCATGAAACTGGACAGCGCCGAGCGCATCAGCGCGGGGCTGGCCTTTGCACTCAGCCGGCTGGCGCAGGACGGCCACACCTATGCCCCGCGCCCCGTGCTGGTGAAGAAAACCGCCGAACTGCTCAAGCTGGAAGACCACACCGACCTGATTGATATAGTGGTGCAGCAGCGGCTCCGCGCAGACCTGATTAAGACCGAAATCCTCGCTGTAGATGGCGACGAAGTGGAGGCGATTTACCTGCCCATCTACTACCACTCAGAGCGCGGCATTGCCCGCATTTTGCGCCAGAACCTCGCGGCAAAGTCTACGCTGACACTGGCAAAGCCGGAAGCAAAAGACGTGGACGCCTACATCGCAAAAATACTCAAACGCAGCGATGTAGACCTCACTGACCAGCAACAGGGCGCGGTGAAAGCCGCGCTCACGCATAAACTGACCGTGCTCACGGGTGGCCCCGGCACGGGTAAAACCACAACGCTACGCATGGTCATTGACGCGGTAGACGGCATTAACCGTGTGGTGGCGTTGGCCGCGCCCACCGGACGCGCCGCCAAGCGCCTGAGTGAGGCGACCGGACGCTACGCCAGCACTATTCACCGTCTGCTGGGGTTCCAGCCGGGGGGCGGCAGTGACTTTGACTTTAACGAGGACTCGCCGCTGGATATTGATATGCTGGTGCTGGATGAAACGTCGATGCTGGATCTGGTGCTGTTTTACAACGTGCTGAAGGCGCTACCCGCGCGGGCACACCTGATGCTGGTTGGTGATATTGACCAGTTGCCGAGTGTGGGCGCGGGTAACGTGCTGCGCGATGTGATCGACAGTGGGGTTGCGCACGTCACGCGCCTGCAAACCATCTTCCGGCAGGATGCCCGCAGCCATATCGTTAGCAATGCACACTCGATTAACACCGGGGAGATGCCCTACCTGAGCAATGACAGCGCGGATTTCTACTTCTTCCGCATGAATACGCCCTACGATGCTGCTGATATGGTGGTGGATCTGGTGACGAGCCGCGTGCCAAGCAAATTTGGCTTTGACCCGATGACGGATATACAGGTGCTTGCGCCAATGTACAAAGGGCCGGTGGGCGTCAATGCGCTCAATGCGGCGCTGCAAAAGGAACTGAACGGCAACCGCCGCATGGCTGAGGTGAGCTACAATGGGCGCATCTACCGCGTAGGCGATAAGGTGATGCAGACGAAGAACAACTACGATAAAAATGTATTCAACGGGGATGCAGGGCGCATTTACGGGCTGGATAAAGACGAGAACGTGCTGGAGGTGTGGATAGATGATATGAACATCGACTACACGTTTAATGAACTGGAGCAGCTTGTGCTCAGTTATTGCATCAGCACGCACCGCAGCCAGGGCAGCGAGTACCCGGTGGTCATTATGCCGGTGATGCCGCAGCACTTTATGATGTTGCAGCGCAATTTGCTCTATACGGCGATTACCCGTGCGAAAAAGCTGGTGGTGCTGGTGGGCATGGAAAAAGCGGTGGCAATAGCTGTGAATAACAATCAGGTGGCAGACCGTTACAGTGGCCTGCGCCCCCGCCTGGAAGCCCTTGGCGATATGCTGTTTTAGCCGCTGGTTTGAATCTTACAACCTCCAAAAATTTACAATAATTACATTAACTCCGCTGGCGTTTCATGGTACAGTGTGCCGTGAGTGACATTTTCTATTTCCCTGAGGGTTACTGCTATGCCACAATGTCCGCAGTGCGGCACCAACAATCGAAGAGGCGTTACGGTCTGTCAGTTCTGCGGTTCACCGATGGAGGCCCACAAAGCCGAGGAGACCCTCCCCACCATTCACACGCGCCCCTCCCCCGGTCAGTTCATCCCGCCCGGTGTTGTGGCTGGCCTTGAAGAAGGTAAGGCGCTGGTGCTGGCAATCTGGGAAGATGATACTCATCTGGCGCTGCTGCCGGTTGATTTCTGGGATTTTACGATGGGCCGTGAGCCGGAAAATACGAAGGTAGATGTTGACCTGGAACCGTATGGGGGCCATGCACAGGGGGTATCCCGCAGGCACGCACGCATCCGCCGTGTGGACAATGACTGGTCAATTGAGGATATGGGCAGTTCCAACGGCACCTACATTAACGGTGAAAAATTGGAGCCTAACCAGCCGTACCTGATTGCGGATGGCGACCATTTGCGGTTGGGCCAGCTTAACCTGCAAGTTTACTT
>JBCCQC010000629.1:0-3333 GCA_039024535.1 Chloroflexota bacterium | reverse complement strand
GTTTTGGTTTTGATTTGGGATAATGCTTCCTGGCATCTTTCTCAGACCGTGCGGCAGTGGATTCGAAACCATAACCGGCAAGCTAAGCAGAAGGGAGGATTAAGGCTAATTCTTTGTTGCCTCCCTGTTAAAAGTCCTTGGCTCAATGCGATTGAAGCTAAGTGGGTCCATGCCAAGAGGGCGATTGTTGAACCTAATCATGTCTTGACGCCGGATGAACTCATGCCATTGCGACGTAAAGGTAAGAGCCAGCAAACCTTCGACGTACCGAATCTGGACATCTGGGATGGTGAAAAATGGACGCGGGTAAAGGCAATTACCGCCACAGCCCGCCGCACCACCGACCCCGATCACAACATGCTTTCCATCGAAGCACGCGGCGGTGTGGTCGAGGTAACAGCACACCACCATATGCTGAACGCCGATTGGGAAACCGTAAAAGCACGGGATGTAAAGACTGACGATCATCTGGCAATGACGAACTGTTTCCCGGAACCGATCAACTGGACGGTGCTAACCTGCGAAATGGCTGAATTCCTCGGCCTGATGACAGCCGATGGTTATATTCACGAAGATGGCTCACTTCAGTTCACTAACAATGATATGGCGCTGCGGGAACGAGTTACACACCTGTGGTCACGTCTGTTTATGGGCACCAGCCGCGCCGACAACTGGCCCTCAGGATTCAACAGCGATAATGATGTGTGGCAACTGCGGTTGAATGGCAATCGTGCTGTGGGACGCTGGCTACGTGAGGAGCTCTATAACGGCAAGCGTGAAAAGCGCGTTCCGAAGGTGATTTTGAATGCCAGCCGCGATATACAGGGTGCGTATCTGCACGGTTATTACGCCGGGGACGGCCTGAAGGCTGGCAACGGTGACAGCATCAAGACGAACAGCGCGGTTCTTGCTCAGGGGCTGTGCTGGCTGTATGCCAACCAAGGGCGGCAGAGTTCTGTTTATGTCGAACATCGCGGAGACAAACGCTACTATCAGCTTAACCTGTCGTCAGCCAATCAACTCGGGCAGAAGGGGCAGCACCTTCGTAAGCCTGCATCCGAAGTTCGTATGGTGAACGAGAAAAATGAGGCAAAATGGGTCTTCGACCTTGAAACCGAGAGTGGCGTGTTCGCTGCGGGTGTTGGGCGCGTGGTTGTCCACAACAGCCCCCGCCGTGGCCTTGAATTTGTAACGCGAAAAGTCACATACCACGCAGCAAAAATCAAGCTGGGATTGACCGATACTCTGCCGCTTGGCAACCTCGATGCAGAACGTGACTGGGGCTTTGCTGGCGACTATGTAAAAGCCATGTGGATGATGCTTCAGCAGGATTCGCCAGACGATTTTGTTGTTGCGACCGGCCAAACGCACACGGTTGAGCGACTGGTGGAGGTTGCATTCGACCGTGTAGACCTGAAGTGGAAAGACTATGTTGTGCAGGATCCGCGCTTTATGCGTCCGGCAGAGGTTGACCTGCTAATTGGCGACCCGACAAAAGCTGGTGAAGTGCTGGGCTGGGAGCCACAGGTTACGTTTGAGCAGCTTGTTCAGATGATGGTGGAAGCCGACCTGAAGTTGCTGAAGGCGCAGCATAATCTCTAGTATGCTCATCGACACGCACTGCCATCTGAACTTTAACAGCTACGATGACGACCGTGATGCGGTCATGCAGCGGGCAGCAGACGCCGGAGTTGGGCGAGTGATTAACCCCGGCATCAACATCGAGACAAGCAAAGCAGCCATCGAGCTGGCGGGGCAATACGAGGGCATTTACGCGGCAGTGGGCATCCACCCGAATGACACCGCCAACTTTGATAACGCGATTCTGGATGAAATCCGTGCGCTGGCAACAGCGGAGAAAGTGGTGTCTATCGGGGAAATTGGGCTGGACTACTACTGGGACAAATCGCCGAAGGATAAGCAAGCCGCCGCATTCCGCGCACAGCTAGACCTTGCTGCTGAACTGGAACTGCCAGTGATTATCCACAACCGGGAGGCCAGCCAAGACGTGATCCCGATTCTGGAGGAATGGGCGAAAACCCTGCCGGATTCGTTGAAAGAGCGCCCCGGCGTGCTGCACTCGTTTTCCGCGCCACAGGAGGCCGCAGAGCGTGCGATTGCTGCCGGGTTTTATCTGGGTTTCACCGGGCCGATTACGTTCAAGAAGGCCAACGACCTGCGTCATGTCGCGGCACAGGTGCCGATTGACCGTATTGTGGTAGAGACAGACGGGCCGTTCCTCACCCCGCATCCGCATCGCGGCAAACGCAACGAACCTGGTTATATCCCGCTGATGGTAGACCGGCTGGCAGCACTGCATCAGATGAGCGTGGAAGATATGAGCCGCATCACAACGGAAAATGCAGTGCGGCTGTTCAATTTACTATAAGATGTCATGGTCGATCTCTCTATCATCATCGTCAACTGGAACGTGGCCGATTTGCTGGCTGCCTGCCTCGATAGCATTGCCGCGAATACAGGGGATCTGTCGCTGGAGGTCATTGTTGTGGACTCCGCGAGCAGCGATGGCAGCGTGGACATGCTCCGCAACCGTTACCCCCATGTAATTTTACTGGCACAGAGCGAAAACGTCGGGTTTACGCGCGGCAATAACATCGGGCTGGAGGTGGCGCGGGGGCGGCATCTGCTGCTGCTGAACCCGGATACCGAAGTTGTGGGCGATATGCTAACGCAGATGGTTGCCTATCTGGACGTACACCCGGACGTGGGCATTGTGGGGCCACACACGTTGAATGCAGACGGCAGCACACAACCATCACGGCGGCGCTTCCCCACAGTAGCGACCGGCTTTCTGGAAAGCACATGGCTGCAATTCCTCGCGCCAAAATCGCTACTGGATTACTACTACGTGAATGACGCCGATGATGCTGAAACGATTGATGTGGACTGGGTGCAGGGTCATGCACTGATGGCGCGACGTGAGATCTACGAGCAGATAGGCGGACTGGATGCGGGTTACGTGATGTACTTCGAGGAACTGGACTGGTGCAAACGCGCAAAAGAGGCCGGGTGGCGCGTGGTCTATCTGGGAAGTGCGCAGGTCGTGCATCACGGCGGCAAAAGCACAGACCAGGCTTCGGCATGGAAGCACATTCACTTTAGCAGCAGCAAAATCCGCTATTTTCGCAAACATCACGGGGCCGGGATTGCCTTCGCACTGCGGGTGTTCCTGCTGGCGATGTTTGCATGGCAGCTTGGCCGCGAGGGATTGCGCTGGCTGCTGCGCCACAAACCACAGATGCGCCGTGAGCGCGTGAGCGTTTACTGGCAGGTGTTACGTTCCGGGTTGCGGGCATGATGCGTATTGGACTC
>JBCCQC010000628.1:0-3339 GCA_039024535.1 Chloroflexota bacterium | reverse complement strand
CCGCACTATAATTGGACACCTGTCAATTTAGGGCGAGGAGGGGGTTGGGTGGCAACTTCGATTGTAGAACAAAACACCCCACCTTTAACAGTCAAAGTACCTTCAACGCTGGTGCTGGAACTGATGACTGAGCATCGCGGAGATGTTGCCATTGGTTGTGAGGTGACTTCGCCAACATTTTCATCTCCGGCTGCGGGCAATCTACCCGCATACGACGACATCCCGTTTATTCATGCCTCAGCAACCTATGACACAAACTCGGGCAAAACTTATTTGTCATTGGTTAACCGCAGTGTAGCACATTCGGTTTCTGTGGATATCGAGGGGGAATCGTACACTGATCCTGCAACATCGTATATCATTCGTGGTGATTCACCCCTCTCAACAAATGATGTCAATCAACCGAATCATATCCAGATTGAAGAATCAACCGTTGGGTCGTTGAATCCAATAGTAATCACACCGCACACATTTCTCGTGCTTGTGTTGGAATGACTGACTGACCTCATAAAACAGATCGTGAGGCTGTTTGAGTTACACGTCCGTCAATTATATAAACCTGCTCGAATGAACTGTGGAATGTATATGATACGTGTAAAAGTAAGAGATTTCATAATGCAGGGCTTCAGCGAAAATGGAATTCTGTCGATGGTGTAGTTTTTATCCATCGGCTACCCTGCCAGCACATCGGTCAGCCCCTGCACACGCAAAAACTGTAAACGTTGCAGGTACGCTGCCCCCTCCATCAGTGTGCTGGCAACATATGCCACTTTGCGGTTCTCTGGCCGTTCCATTGGTGTACCTGCTACCCAGCGGTTAAACGCACCCATCGCTGGCCCACACCAGATTTGATAGTCTGCCTGCCGGGAAGCGACGCCTGTTGTGGCCCAGTTGGATGACTGACCGAGATACCAACGGAAAATCAGCGCCATCCTGTGGTGCGGGTCACGTTCCGCGCGGCGTATCTGGTCTGCATCCCGTACCTCGAAGTAGGCTTTTGTTTGCAGCCAGATCGCGTCAAGGCGCTCTCCAAAAATCTGTCGTTCCAGTTGTTCACGTTCCTCTGCGGGTATCTGGTCAGTAGAATCGTATGTCCTGTACAGGGCGTACAGACGACGTGCCCGCATGGGGAAAAGCGTGCCTTTCTTCAATACCTGTAAATTGACACCCATCTCGAACATATCTGCCGCAGGGGCCATGATGACATCCGTCATGTCTGCATGGGCGAGCATACCCCGTACTTCATCCGATGTCCCCGCCTCAACACAGCCCTGGTTCACCGAGCCAGTAACGACATAGGCCGCGCCCATCGTAAAAGCGGCCAGCACTGCCTCTGGCGTACCCATCCCGCCGGCTGCTCCCAGCCGCACGGTTGCAAGCGCGGGTGACTGTGCTGCAACCTCATCGCGCAGGCGGGCAATCGTCGGAAAAAGATTCACCAGCGGGCGATTGTCAGTATGTCCACCGGAGTTCGATTCTACTGTGATGTCGTCCGCCATCGGCACAAAACGCGCAAGTTCAGCTTGCCGTGCTGTGATAGCACCTTCAGCGTACAATGCGTTGATGACCTGCGGGGGGGGCGGTTGCAAAAATTGACGTGCCACCGTCGGCTGAGAAACCTTCGCAATCACACGATTTTTGATATGCAGTGTGGCATCTGGTCGTAAATCCAGCCCTGCCACGCGGTAGCGGACAATCTGTGGGGTGAGTGACAAAAACGCAGACGCTTCAACGGTGGTCACGCCATGCGAAAGGTATAAATCTACAATGTGCTTTTCGAGTGCCGGTTCAGACGGGCTGTGGATCAGGTTGAATGCGAAGGTTCCGGGTGCCAGTGCTGCCTGGATTTCGTTGATGGCCGCCTCAACCTGTGCTGGTGCCAGACCTGCCGCCCCGAACGACCCCATGTATCCGGCTTTGCCAAGCGCAATCACCATCTGTACAGATGAGATGCCATTTGCCATCGCACCAGCCATGTATGCCGCACGCACACCATAAAACTTACGAAATGTTGAATCTCCCAGCGATGAAACAGGCTGGGGTGGTGCATAGATAACATGCTCTGCTGATTGTTGGAGTGCGATTTCCTGTTTATCAGTCCACCCCATGCCGTGTTCTGTTCTTACCAGATAACATGGCTGGTCTAACTGGCGAATCCCCTGCGCTATGGCCTCCGGGTCATAGACGAGCGACTTGTTCTGTGATGACATCGCCATCATATTCCTCCTGGCCCTGTAAATCACGAATATCCACCGCGAGTTGAACCGCTTCGTAGATGCGCATCTCGTCTTTCCACAGGCTGCCATCGCCATACAGCGTGATGCGGTCGCCATGTGTCTCCACAGCAGTAATCACAACTTCAAGGCGCATCTGGTCATTGTCTCGTGTGATCTGCCCACGATAGCGCCAGTTTATCCGGTGGTTCAACGTTGAGGTGAAGTAGGGCTGTGCCAGCGTTTTGCCGATATTGTGTGTAATGGCATAACTTTTCATCGCCTGCAACATCGCCTCAATCCCCAGTGAACCGGGCATCACCGGATCCTGAAAGAAATGTGCATCGAAGAACCACATATCCGGCCTGACATCGAACTCCGCATAAACGCCACCCTCCGTGACCTTTGCACGATGGATGAGTTCGAAATGGTCTGCAAGCAGGCGATAGGCCGGATGCGTTTTTGTGCCCTCCATCAACGGGGTGATGTCAACCAGTGCCTGTGGATGATCCAGATAGTGAGGGTGTACAAGCTGTCCCTGATCCAGCCCGACCTGGTTTTGTAGAGCGGCTTCCGTAAAGTAACCAAACTTTGCAGACCCGTTGAAGAACGGCTCACCCTCAACAGACAACACAAAGGTAAACGACTGAATACACATGTCATGCAAAACCGTAGTGGAAACAAGCGTGACATCGTTGGTTATCGTCTTGCCGCGTAGATCAACCTCGCGTGTGATTTCCCCATCACCGTCAAGATTTCGGAACCGCACCGGCACATCTGGCAACGCCATGAGCGTGCCAGCGTCTGCCGATAGATACCCGTTGGGCTGCAATGCCATCTCCATCAGCACACTGTAGGGCGGCAGCATGGCAGCTTCATCGCGGTAAAACCAGATGTCCGGCGGGATGTCGAACTCTGTCTGGACAGCGCCCTGTTGCAACTGATGACGAACGAAATCTTTCTGTGTTACCCGGCTCAGGAATTTCAGATCACCGTTGGGGGTACGTGGGATTTTACGTGTGTCGAAACGTGTAAATTCATCACCAAAAGCAACGGAGACCGGCCCCGTAGCGAATGCCTCAACGTGATGTTCGTTGAACGCGACAGGCTTTCGAATAAGCAGTGG
>JBCCQC010000627.1:0-3341 GCA_039024535.1 Chloroflexota bacterium | reverse complement strand
TGCCCGGAATTTTAATCATGACGTTGGGTGCGCCGACGGTAGCAAACAGGCGCTGTGCCTCTGTGATGGTTTCTGCGGTGTTGTCGGCCAGCAACGGGGAGACCATCACAGAGGCACAGCGCCTGTTTGCTACCGTCGGCGCACCCAACGTCATGATTAAAATTCCGGGCACGGCAGCGGGTATCCCCGCCATCGAAGAATGCATCGCGCAGGGCATCAACATCAACGTGACGCTGCTGTTTGGCATTGGCAACTACGAGCAGGTGGCCGAAGCGTTCATTAAAGGCCTGGAGCGCCGCCACGCCGCCGGGGACGATGTGACCAATGTGGCGTCCGTCGCCAGTTTCTTCGTCAGCCGCATCGACACACTGATAGACAACATGCTGGAGAACAACATCCGCTCTGCACAGGGCCGTGACCTTGACCGGGTGGGCGCGAACCGGCGCTTACTGGGGCAGGCGGGCATCGCCAATGCCAAACTTGCCTACCAGAGCTACCGGCGCATCTTCGAGGGGCGGCGCTTTGCCGCCCTGCGTGAGGCCGGGGCGATGGAACAGCGTTTGCTGTGGGCCTCTACCGGAACAGAGAACCCCGCCTACTCCGACACAATGTATGTCGATCATCTGGTGGGCAAAAACACCGTGAACACCATGCCACCCGCCACACTGGATGCCTTCAGGGAGCATGGCACGGTGGATGAAACTATTTTGCAGGGGCTGGACGAATCGCAGGAGACAATGGTACGCCTGCGCGAGGTAGGCATTAACTTCACGCAGATCACGCATCAACTCCAGGAAGATGGTGTGGAACTGTTCATCGACAGTTTCGAAAAGCTCATTGAGCAGGTGAGCGCCAAAACCTCGGTCATCCGCACCGGCGTGATTAACCGGCAAAAGCTCGCCCTCGGTATCTACCGCGAAAAAGTAGAGCAAACCCTCAACATCTTCGAGCGCAACTTCGTTAACGGGCGCATCTGGGGGCGTGACGCGACAGTGTGGAAAGACCACCCGGCCAAAATGAACCAGATCAACAGCCGTCTGGGCTGGCTGGACATCCAGCGGACGATTGACCGCGACAGCCTGCGCGAATTACAGGCCAGCATACCCGGCAGCGGGATCACGCATGTGGTGGTGCTGGGCATTGGCGGCAGCGTCATGGCCCCGGAGGTGTTCTATAAGACGTTTGGCGCGGCAGAGGGCTACCCGATGCTGCACGTCCTCGATAGCACTGACCCGGCACAGATCGCCCACATCCGCGATGGTATCACGCTGGAAAGCACGCTGTTTGTCGTCTCCAGTAAAAGCGGAGACACGCTGGAAACCACGGCGTGGTTTAACTACTTTTACACCCTCACCGCAGAAAACGGCGCACAGTTCATCGCCATCACAGATAAGGGCACGCCACTGCACAAACTGGCGCAGGAACGCGGCTTCCGCGATGTGTTTACCAACCCGGCAGATATTGGCGGGCGCTACAACGCGCTCAGTTACTTCGGTATGGTTCCGGCGGCGCTCATCGGCGTGGATTTAGACCGGTTGTGGGTCTATGCCGACGACATGACGGAAGCCTCCGGCGACCTGATACCCGCGCATTTGCATCCGGGGTTGTGGCTGGGGGGCATTATGGGCCGCCTGGCCCGTGAAGGCCGTGACAAGGTGTGCATCTTCGGCAGTGTGGGCATCAGCAGCTTTGCAGACTGGGCCGAGCAGTTGATAGCGGGCAGCACTGGCAAAGAGTCTCGTGGGATACTGCCGGTAGCCGGGGCTACAGTGGGCAAACCCCACGATTATGGCAGCGACCGCGTGTTTGTTTACCTCAAGCTGGAGGGCGACCCCGGCAACGCGGAGATGGATGAGGCGGTGCGGATGCTGCGCGAGGCCGGGCACCCACGTATTACGCTGCTGCTGCCGGATAAATACGCGATTGCCGCCGAGTTCTTCCGCTGGGAGTATGCCACGGCTATTGCCGGGCACATGCTGAGTATTAACCCGTTCGATGAGCCGAACGTAGCCGAGGCCGGCCACAATACCAGCGCCCTGCTGAACACCTACGCCGAACAGGGCACACTGCCCGTACCCCCCACGCAGCTACGCGCCGGGGATGTGGAACTGCACCTTAATGAAACGGCACTGGCTCCGTTGCAGGAACTGTGTGAGGCCCACGGCTTTGACAGTAACGTACTCACCGACCTGATTGCCGCGCAGGTGGTGGGCACTAATGCCGGGGATTACTTCGCGCTGCTGGCCTACACCCAACCCACGCCACAAATCGCGGAAAAGCTGGCGTTTTTGCAGCGCCGTATGCGCCACCTCACGCGGCGTGCCGTGACCGTGGGCTATGGCCCGCGTTACCTGCACAGCACCGGCCAGCTTCACAAAGGCGGGGCGGCGAACGGTGTGTTCTTCCAGTTGACGTGTGCGGATACCGACGACATTGAGATACCGGGGATGGGCTACAGCTTCGGTGTGCTGAAGGCTGCCCAGGCCGCCGGGGATATGAAGGCGCTGTACGATCACAATCTGCGCGGCGTCCACATTCATGCAGCGGGCGGGGATATGCACACGGCGCTGGATGCGATGCTGACCGCGCTGGACACGGTAGAGAAGCGGCGGAAGTAATGGGGTGTCAGGGGTGCTGAAGCGGCCCTGCCACATGCTCTGCGATGCGTTCGACAACGACATCCAGATGGTTCCATACCGCGCCATTGCTGAACCGAATAACAGTCACGCCCTGTGATTGCAGGAACTCAGTGCGCAGGGCGTCTTCTGCCTGTGTGCACTGGTGGGTTGGCCCGTCCACTTCGATGACGAGCGCGGCTTCCTTGCAGTAGAAGTCCACAATGAAGCGGCCTATGGTGTGCTGGCGGCGAAATTTGACACCGTGAATTTGCTTGCGGCGCAGGCGCTGCCACAGTTTATCCTCAGCGGGGGTGGGGTTGGTGCGCATTTCGTGGGCGAGGTGTTTGATCTTGCGCCACAGGTGTGATGAGGTTTTCCAGTGGTTTTCGTTGTGTGCCATAACCCCTCCCTCAGTCCCTCCCCGCCACGGGGAGGGAAGCCGGTAAACCAGATTCCAGCGTATGCCTATAGCCTGAGTATACCATACGCGAATCGCATAACTCGCTACACCCCGCTACGCATCTCCCTTCCCCCGTGGCGGGGGCTGCGTAGACACACGCCTTCGGAAGGGCCGGGGATGGGGGTTATGGGAGAATCTCCCTGCTTGCGGGGAGGGATACAGGGTGGGGTCTATGCGTCCCCCGGCGTGACCCACGTGCCATCCCGTTTTGACTGCGCCCGCGCGAGATTGCGTTCTGTCTTTGCGATGAGGTACGGCACGCC
>JBCCQC010000626.1:0-3342 GCA_039024535.1 Chloroflexota bacterium | reverse complement strand
GCACACACGCAGCGGGCCCTTTTTGTTTCTCTAACCCCTCTAAATTTAATTCTCCTGAAGTTCGCTATAATCTTCACCATAGCTGACACATTTCACACCGAGACACTATGGGAAAACTCACCGGATCAAACCAGCCAGACTGGATGGTTGTTTACATAACGCACAATCACAACGAAGCACACATCGTCTCCGGGCGTCTGGAACATGAGGGCATCCCCAACATGGTACACGTACAGCCCGGTGCCAGCGCAATTGGCATCACGATTGGCACAATGGGCGAAGTTAAAGTGCTGGTACCACCCCCCCACTACGACGCCGCAATGGACATACTGTTCCCCGAAGATGAAGACGACCCGCTGCCACCACTGGAATCCAGCACAGACTACATCCAGGAAGTAGACCAGGAAGTAGACGATGACGAATAACACCCTCACTGCGATTGATGGCCTGCGTGTGGGGCATCACACCGACCTCGAAAACGCCACCGGCTGCACGGTCGTCATCTGCCCACCGGGTACAATTGGCGGCGTAGACCAGCGCGGCGGCGCACCCGGCACCCGCGAAACTGACCTGCTGCGTCCCGGACATCTCGTTCAACATGTGAACGCGGTCGTTTTATGCGGTGGTAGTGCATTCGGGCTGGCGGCGGCCAATGGCGTAATGACCTCCCTGACCGAACAGAACATCGGCTACCACACCGGCAGCGGCATTACCGTGCCCATCGTTCCCGCAGCAGTGCTCTACGACCTTGAAATCGGTCAATCGCGGGCGTTCCCCACAGCAGAAAATGGTCACACCGCTGCACAATCTGCCACTGCCGATCCAGTAGCACAGGGTAATATTGGTGCTGGAACCGGCTGCGTAATTGGCAAACTGGGTGGATTTAAGACCGCGACAAAGGGCGGCCTTGGCTCTGCAAAGATAGAGTTTTCTAACGGGTTGATTGTGGCTGCACTGTTTGCCGTCAACTGCGTGGGCGATGTTTACGCCGAGGATGGCACCATTCTGGGTGGTGTACGCGGCCAGCAGGACGGCGAATTTGTGGGCACACTCAGTTTGATGCAGGGCGCAATGACCCCTCCCTTTACCACCACCAATACCGTGATTGGCATTGTTGCCACCAACGCCCGCCTCAATAAAGAAGAAACGAACAAAGTTGCGCAGATGGCCCACAACGGCCTCGCAATGTCTGTGCGCCCCGCCCACACCATGTACGACGGCGACACAATCTTTTCGCTGGCAACCGGCACCGTAGAGGCTGATGTGAACGTTGTTGGCGCGTTTGCCGCAGAGGTCACAGCAACGGCAATACGCAACGGGATCAGAAATAGCGCCACACTATCGGGCATTCGTGCGGTAGAATAGACTTTACACATCATTAAGTGAATTTACGCG
This sequence comes from Chloroflexota bacterium, assembly GCA_039024535.1. Lineage (GTDB taxonomy): Bacteria > Chloroflexota > Anaerolineae > Aggregatilineales > Phototrophicaceae > DAOTTY01. Next base: position 1,947 of record JBCCQC010000626.1, on the reverse strand, counting down.
CCAATTTAACACCCGTTTAGCTAACTTCAAGCACCCCTTAAAGAGGTAGAACTATTACAATGCGAACGAACATAAAGCAGGCAGAAGACGTGAAACGAGTGATTATCGTTGAAGACGAAGAGACACTGGCAAATAATCTCTCCGATAAAATGCAGGGCGAAGGGTTTTCCGTCAAAACGGTGAACAACGGCGAAGAAGGTCTGGCGCTCATCCGTGGGGAAAAACCCGACCTCGTTGTACTGGATATTATGCTGCCAGGGCTGGATGGCCTGAGCATCTGCCGGATGGTGCGCAATGACCCGGCAACTGCTGAAGTACCGATCATTATGCTCACGGCCCGTGGCACCGAAGTTGACAAAATTGTGGGCCTGGAAAGCGGCGCGGATGATTACATCGTCAAGCCGTTTGGCCTGGGAGAGTTCCTTGCGCGAGTGCGTGCGGTGTTACGCCGTTCGAAGCCCCGCCACACTGCGATTCAGCACGATGAACTGACATCCGAAGATTTGACGATGGATCTGACCGGGCGACGGGTATTCAAAGGCGACGACGAAGTTAAGCTGAGCAACAAAGAGTTCGACCTGCTGGCCGAACTGATGCGTAACCGTGGCGCGGTGCTCTCCCGCGATCTTATCCTGACGAAAGTGTGGGGCTACGATTACTTTGTGGATAAGCGCACGGTAGATGTCCACATCCGCTGGCTGCGCGAAAAAATCGAGAATGAGCCGTCCAATCCCCGCCGTATCATCACCGTGCGTGGCCTGGGATACCGCTTTGAGGGCTAGCCCATGCCTGCGGACACACTGAATATCGATGGGCTGATGCTGGATGCCGCCTACGAAGCGTTGCTGATTGTGAACGAACGGCTGGAAGTGGTCAAACTGAACTCCAGTGCAACAGCGCTGTTCGGCGGGCAGCATGTCGAGGGCATGTTGATTACCGAACTGCTGGATTCAACTGACCTGAACGGCACACTGGATTATATCATCCAGAACCGCGAGCAGGATTTCGAGGTGCAAACGCGCATCGACGACCGCTTCTTCCGGGTACGCACACGCCTGCTAAATGACGATGACGACCACACCTATGTGGGCATTGCCATGCAGGACGTAACCGAACTGGTACGCCTGAACCGTGCCCGCCGCGATATGGTCGCCAACATCTCCCACGAACTGCGTAACCCGGTCGCCAAAATTCGCCTCATTATCGACACACTGTTCCACGAAGAAGACAAACCCAAGCGCAAAAAGTCCATCCAATCACTCCGCGATATTGCCCGCGAAACCGACTCGCTCCAGTGGATTGTGCAGGAAATGCTCGATCTTTCCATGATTGAATCGGGTCAGTCGATTGTACGCATGGTGGATGTGCCGGTAGCAGAGATCATCGAAGAAGCCGTAGAACGTATGAACGAACAGGCCTATCATCGTGATATGTCCATCGAGATCATCCCGGTAGATAACCTGAATGTCCTCTGCGACCGTGATCTTTCTCGCCGCGTAATCGTTAACCTGCTGCACAACGCAATTAAATACTCGCCGGAGGAAAGCAAAATCACAGTGTCTGCCTCTGACAATGGCGAGTACGTTAAAATCACTGTCAGCGACGAGGGGCCGGGCCTCCCCGCAGACCAGACAAAGCGCGTTTTCGAGCGCTTCTATCAGGTCGATTCATCGCGCACGAAAAGCGAGGGCACCGGGCTGGGCCTTGCCATCTGCCGTCACATTGTAGAAGCCCACGGCGGCGAAATCTGGGCAGACCCGGTGGAAGATGTGGGCAGCGGGCAGTTCTCATTTACCCTGCTCAATGCAGACTATGCCGAGGATGTTCAAGCTGGGCCTCCGCAGGCATAGATGAAATAGGTATCTGTACGGTATACCTTAATTTGAAAACCTGCCCTTTCAAACGCAGTTTTCAGCATATCTGGGCTGTAAAACACCTTGACGATTG
>JBCCQC010000625.1:0-3345 GCA_039024535.1 Chloroflexota bacterium | reverse complement strand
CGTGCGCGAGTGCCTGCTGCCCCCGGAGATGATGACGGAGCGCCACACCTACACCATCGACTGGCGCAAGAACGAGATTATCTTCGGTGTGGACGGTGATACCGTGCTGGTATCACCGTTCCGGCAGCGGGGGCGCATGGGTTTTATCGCGTGGGTGGATAACCAGTATGCGGTGGTCACGCCACAGGGTAACTTCGGGTGGGGTCTGCTGGATGTGCCGGGAGAGCAATCCCTGACGTTGTACGAAATTGATAGCGCATACTAATCGTGTGCCGCAAACCACACAAAACCCTGCTAGAATGGCTTCATGTTGCAGTGAAAAAGGATACAGATAGCTATGGTTGCTCCACCAGAAATGAATATTGAGGCGTTCAGCGAACTTGCGCAGCAGATCGAAGCTGAGATCGGGCGCGTAATTGTCGGGCAGAAGGAAGTGGTTCGCGCCACGCTGATTGCCATTATTGCGGGGCGTCACGCGCTGCTGGAAGGCGTGCCCGGACTCGGCAAGACGATGCTGATTCGCACGCTGGCCGATGTGCTTGACCTCGAATTCAGCCGCATTCAGTTTACGCCAGACCTCATGCCGTCGGACATTGTGGGTACAGATATCCTCGAAGAAACCGAGGACGGCAGGCGCGTGTTCCGGTTCCAGCAGGGGCCGATTTTTGCCAACCTCGTCCTTGCCGACGAAATCAACCGCGCCACGCCCAAAACACAGTCCGCGATGCTGGAAGTGATGCAGGAAAAGCGCGTCACGGTGGGCAACGAAACCTATAACCTGACCGCACCGTTTTTTGTGCTGGCAACCCAGAACCCGATTGAGCAGGAGGGCACCTACCCGTTGCCAGAAGCCCAGCTAGACCGCTTCATCTTCAAGGTGAACGTGGACTTCCCCACGGCGGACGAACTCGTCACCATTATTGACCGGACAACTGGAGCCGATGTGCCCATGCCGCAGAAGGTCGCCAGCGGTGAAGATGTTATTCGCATGGGGGTTCTCGCACTGAATGTGCCGGTGCCGTCACATGTGAACGAGTACGTGGCGAAGCTCATCGTAGCATCCCACCCCAGTGGCGAAGGCGCTACACAACAGGTGAAGGACTTTTTGCAGTACGGGGCGTCACCGCGTGGTGCGCAGGCTCTCATTCTGGGCGCGAAGATCAACGCACTGCTGGAGGGCCGCTTTAACGTCAGTTTTGCGGATATTGAAGCCGTGGCCCCGGCAGCCATGCGCCACCGTATGCTGCTGAACTTCGAAGCAATTGCCGAGGGCATCTCCCCGGACGCCATCATTGCCGACCTGCTGGCAAACGTCCCGAAGACCAACGCATAATATGCTCTTTCCGGGGGTGATATACGCCACGCCCCCGGAACTTTTTGCGTTCCACACAGAAAACCGCCACAATAACCCTTGGAGCATAGCACACACACTCACGGAAAGGGCAGATCAATGCAGATTGATATTGCGGGGCATGTCGCACTGGTAACGGGGTCGGCACAGCGGGTAGGCCGGGTCATTGCGCTGGAACTCGCACGCCGGGGGGCACACATTGTCGTTCACTACAACTCCAGCAGCGATGACACCGTGCGCGACACCATGCAGGACATCAAATCTACAGGCGTGAATGCGCTTGCTGTCCAGGCAGACGTGAGTACCCGTGACGGCGTAACAAAATTATTCGGCGCGATTGTGGAGGAGTTCAACCGGCTGGATATTCTGGTGAACAATGCGTCTATTTTCCAGCAGCGGCAGTTGCTCGATGTAACGCTGGAGGACTGGAATAAATCGCTGGCTGTGAATGCAACCGGGCCATTCCTGTGTACACAGGCCGCCGCTGAACTCATGCGCAACAACGCCCCGCCGGGTGGCGCGATTGTCAATATTCTGGATCGAGGCGCGATTATGCCGTGGAAAGACTATGCCAACCACGGCGTGAGTAAGGCCGCCCTCGGAATGCTCTCGCAGACGAGTGCCGTAGCCCTTGCGCCGGAAATTCGCGTGAATGCCATTATCCCCGGCCCTGTGATGAAGCCAGAAAACGAAACCGACGAGCAATGGGAAGCAACCGGCCAGCGCAACCTGCTCAAGCAAACCGGCTCCCCGGAGGATGTGGCGCGTGCAGTGGCCTACCTCGTGACAGAAAGTTTCGTCACCGGCACCACTATCCATGTAAATGGGGGTCGGCACCTCGCCTGATCGGAGGAGGGTTATACCTGCTCCACCGGAACCAGCCGTTGACGCACACGCTCCGGCAGCAACGGGCGCACCACCGCCAGTTCGCTTTCTTCCAGCGGACGCAGCAGCCACCACACCACCGGATACACCACAGCCCCGGCTATCACGCTCAGGGCCGGGTTCAGCACCCACGTCACCGCCATCCCCGCAGACATCGCCCCGGCAGCCAGCCCCGGCTTCCACAGCAGCGCCAGCCACCCCACCCCGAACGACTCCCGACGCAGCAGCACTGCAAACCCCACCAGCAGTATCGCCTCACTCAAAATCGTGGTCACTGCCGCTGCCCGGAACCCGTAAATCGGGATGAAAATCAGATTGGTGACGACGTTAAACGTCACACCGACCACAAACGCCCACGTAATCTGCCGCTGTCGGTTGAGCGCAATCAGCAAATACTGCGTCAGACTGTTCACCCACCCGAACGGCATACTCCACACCATGATTTGCAGCGCAATCGCGCCCTCCGGCAAAAACTCCTGCCCGCCGAGCAGTAACGTCAGCGGCTCCGCCAGAAACGTGAGCATCACTGCCGCCGGGAACACCACACCCACCAGCATCTTCAGTGATAGCACGTAATTGCGTTGTAGCGCGGCCCGGTCTTCTTCTGCCTGCTTGCTGAGTCGCGGGAAAATCGCCATCGTGAAAAACGCCGGGATCACATTCAGGGCCAGCAGCCAGCGGTAGCTCACGCTGTACTTACCGACGATGGCCGCACCCCGCAACGCCTCCAGTATCACCACGTCAATCTGGAAAAATATCGTGGCGAGAAAGTGATTCAGCATCAGCGGGTACGATTCGTTAGACATCCCCCGCATGAGTGTCGCATCAGGCTTTGTAGGGGTTTGATTAATCAAACCCCTACCGTCATCACCTGTTGGGAGAGGCTGCGCAAACATATCACGCCCGCCCACCACCAGAATGCCCAGCGTGACGAAATTGTTGAAAATGCTCACTGCCGCCAGCCCGATAATCCCGAAACCCGCTATCAGCGCCATCACACCCAGTACCGCCGTGCTGATGGTCGTCACGGTGGAGACAGCAGCGGGGTATTCGGCGCGTTCGTGTGCATAATAGAGCGAAGTCATACCTTTGCTTAAACTCCCCGGAAT
>JBCCQC010000624.1:0-3359 GCA_039024535.1 Chloroflexota bacterium | reverse complement strand
GATTCGTCTGGCTATTGATGATAACGATGGATATCTCTACGGAATAATGCAGCATTTCTCTGGCGGCTTGCATCATATTATGGTGCAACATCTGGAAGATGAATTGCTCGAACTGTACCATAGAGAACGCATGAAAGATGAACCTTCGGACAAGATCACGGACGAAGATACACAGTAATTTTCAGGTCATGGGCATCCCAGGTAGGATGCCCATGTTGCTCTTAACTATTGGCCACGTCGTATTTGAGCACGGCATGGAGCAGCACATTACCGCCTGCCTCTAAATCTTCCTGCTTCGCACTCTCAGATTCATTGTGGCTGATGCCATCTTTGCACGGCACAAAAATCATACTGGTGGGGTAGCGTTTCGCCACATAGCACGCATCGTGCCCCGCGCCAGATGTGATCGTCATGTTACTCGCGCCAATCAGGTCAGCAGCGGCCTGCACCGCGTCCACACAGCTTTTATCAAAAATGGTCGGTGGCGTGTATGAAATCTGCTCGAAGTCCATTTCCAGCCCGATTTCTTTCGTGACGGTCTCGCACACCTCGCGTAGCGCGGCATCCATCGCTGCCAGCGAATCATCGTCCGGGTGGCGCATGTCTACCGTAAAATCGACCGTCTCCGGGATGATGTTGCGTGACCCCGGCCCAACATGGAACTGACTACCCACTGTGCCACGTCCGTAGGGTGCGTGTTTGTGGGCGATTTCGTCCACCACCTGAATCACTTTCGCCACACCCAGCAGCGCATTGCGCCGCCCGACCATTGGTGTGGAACCCGTGTGCGCTGCGTGCCCCCGGAACGTGATGTCATACCAGCGGAAGCCCTGCGCGGTATCCACCACGCCGACAGATTTTTCCTCAGCTTCCAGGATCGGCCCCTGCTCGATGTGTGGCTCGAAAAACGCGGCAAATTCGTAGTCGCCAATTGTCAGGTCGCCTTTGTAGCCGATGCGTTCCAGTTCCGCGCCGAATGTTGCGCCGTCATCAGCGGCCACCCGTGCCAGAATCCAGTCCTTATCGAAGTGGTCGGCATACACACCAGAGGCCATCATCGCCGGGGCAAAGCGTGCGCCTTCCTCGTTCGTCCAGTTGACGATGACCAGCGGGTGTGTCGTGGTTACATCAGCGTCGTTCAGGGCACGCATCACTTCAAGGCCAGAAAGCACGCCGAACACCCCATCAAACTTGCCGCCGAAGGGCTGTGTATCCAGGTGACTGCCCATACCAATTGGCGGCAGGTCATTGTTAGTGCCGGGGCGCAGGGCAAACATATTGCCCAGTTCATCCACAGCGACCTGACACCCGGCGGCTTCTGCCCATTGCTTGAACAGATCACGTCCGGTTCTGTCATCATCGCTGAGGGCCAGCCGATGACTGCCGCCGCCAGCAGTTTCCCCGATCTTTCCCATTTCCATGATAGTGTCCCACAGGCGTTGCCCGTTGATGCGCAGGTTATCGGTCATATTATGATTTCCTCATATTGCAATATCCGGGGGAATTGTAACGTGAGATGGCATCCCTTCCCATAGAACCTGCATATGTTTCTGTAGGTGAAGGCTCGATAGATCGTATCCTGCTGACGATCATGAATTGTAGCAAGCCTGCTCCGTCTATTCATTGACGGATGGCAGCGTCCAGATAGGTTCTATAACCATGTGACTGATGAGAGCTACCATGTCATCTAATGGAAGCACCATATCGTTTTCCAGCCACCAGCGAACCATATTGAATTGCCCATAGACAAATTGCATAGCAATGAGTTCATTGCGTTTCTGGTCAAGAACAGGATCACCTGTCTGTTCTTCAATTTTCAGTGCGTCTGCAAGCCCATATTGAAGAATGGGTTGGGGGACGTCGTTTAAAGCAGGTGTACGGGTGAGTGCCCGGATGGTTCGGGCATGTTCACTGACGAATATAAGAATCCGGCGCAGGGTTTTCCCCACAGCATCTCTTGAAGCAGGTGCTTCGATGTGAGGAATAAACTCCAGCCACAGATCATTCAGGATCGCCTGTGACAGAGCGGATTTATCTGCATAGTGGCGATAGTATGTCTTGTAGCCTATTCCCGCCTCGGCTGCGATTTCACGCACCGTTATGTCTTCATAGCTTTTCTGGTGCAGCAGGTCAACGTAGGCACGTTTAACTTTTTCGCGTGTTTCCTCTTTTTTTCGGTCAAATCGGCTACTGGTGCTGGTGGAATTACTCATAGTGAAAAAACCTGTATAAAGTGCTTGACTTGCATCAGATTATACCAGTATAAATATGACACGACACGTATCGTGTCAATAAGATGAGCAAAAGGAGCACAACATGTTGAACAAGAAACACTGGCTGAATGGCCTCATTATCGTACTGATTATGTCTCTGATGTTAACTGGCGTCTCTGTGGCACAGCAGCCGGGCGGGGGTGGTTCTCCGGGTGGCGGCGGCTCTCCGAGTGGCACAGGCGGTGGTGCGGCTCAACCTGCCGGTGGTGGTGCAGCCCAGCCTGCCGGTGGTGGTGCGGCCCAACCGGCTGGTGGTTCACCCGCTAGTGCTGGTGGCGGTGCGGCCCAACCTGCTGGCGGACAGAGCTTTGAATCACAATCCTTCAGTCAGGCCGACCGTCCCGCGCCCAGCAGCAATGGTGGTAATCTGGGTGGGCCTGCGATGGGCAGCCAGGCCGTGAATGCGGGAGGAACACCTGCTGGCAATACGCCGGGTGGGTTAGCGGGAAGCTCGGATGCTCCACAGGTTGGCGGAAACACCCCGCCTGCCGGTGGCAATAGCCCGGTGGCTGGTGGCCCCGCGCTGGACGGGGTTGGATCACCGGGCAGCGCTGAATTTCTTGCGCAGCGTGATGCTTTTCTGGCAAACATGGAAATGATTGGCGGCGGTGGATTCGGGCTGCTTGAGGGGGGTATTGGCGACATATCTGCCAGATTCGGCGAGCGTGGCATTACAGATCTGCCGATTAGTTTCGGCCCGATGAGTGAAACGACCCCGCTGTGGATGAATAACTTACAGCAGGGTGGCTTCGGGGCAAATGTTGACGGTGTGCCCGCCAGCGCCAGTAGCTTCGGTAACATTGATAGCAGCGCACGCCGCCCCAATGATATTACCGGGGAACCTGCCCCCGGCGCGTATGATGACCTGAGTCGTTTAAATGAGGCTGCCGCTGCAAATGAAAGCGTACAGGACTCATGGCAGACTGCGGCGGAAGACACATCTCAAGAGGCACAGGAAGCAGCAGATACGGCAACCGCCTACGCTCAGGATTCCTATGATACTTTGTGGGAAGATTACTATGATGCCGTGGATGATACAGCAGAGACCTACTATGAGACAACGACCTCCGTCGCGGATTACTACTT
>JBCCQC010000623.1:0-3363 GCA_039024535.1 Chloroflexota bacterium | reverse complement strand
GCCAGATGTTCACTTCCTGGTATTCCTGGCGGAAGGGGTTGTTAAACCCGCGCTTAAACGGCAGGCGGCGTACCAGCGGAAGCTGACCACCCTCGAAGTATGGCCCCTTGCCGCCGCCGCTGCGTGCGCCCTGGCCCTTGGTACCACGACCGCCCGTTTTACCGCGCTTACCGGCAATACCGCGACCGACGCGGGTACGTTTTTTTCTGCTGCCCGGTGCGGGCTTCAGGTCATGTAATCTCATGTCGTTATACTCCTATCGACGCCGGTGTGTTCACAGCGCCTCGCTTTTCGACAATTGTGTTTGATTGTGTGGTTGCACGGGTGAGGCATGGACTCACCCGGCCAGTTGATTTATTCGATTCGCCGCGTGGGGGCATGGTATGCCCCTATCATTCGGTGCGGTGAATTATTCTTCGAATTCCTCAACCTCAACAAGGTGACGAATTTTGTACACCATCCCACGAATCACCGGGGTGTCGTAGTGGACGGCGACAGCGTTCAGCTTCTTCAGGCGCAAAATTTCTGCCTGACGGCGCTGCTTTTTGTTGTACCCGATGGGGCTTTTGACCAGCTTGATGCGCAGTTTCTTGTCTGCCATTAGCTATCGCCTCCCTTGCTCTGGCTGGCCTGCGCCGCGATTTCACCGGCGGTCATGCCTTCCTGAGCTTCACGCTCGGCCTGCTGCTTTTCTTTCACGTTCTCGATGGACTGGCGCTGCTGGTACAGTGCCGCCTGCTCCCAGAACGGGATGACATCCTCGACATCCTTACCACGCATTTCTGCGATTTCGCGCGGGCTGCGTACCATCTGGAGGGCTTCGAACGTTGCATATGCCACGTTGAGCATGTTGTTGCTGCCCTGGCTTTTGGTCAGGATGTTGGAGATACCGGCGACTTCCAGCACAGCACGCACCGCACCACCGGCAATTGTGCCGGTACCGGGCGAAGCTGGCTTCAGCATCACCTGCGCACCGGCATAGCGTGCCGTTACTTCATATGGCAGTGTGCCGTCGTCGGTGACGTAGACGTTCTTCATATTGCGGCGGGCACGGTCAGCAGCCTTGCGGATGCTATCCGGCACACCACGGGCCTTGCCAACGCCCACGCCCACACGCCCTTTGTTATCGCCAACGACGACAACAGTACGGAAGGCAAAGCGGCGGCCACCCTTGATTACTTTTGCGACACGCGCAATGTCAATAACGCGCTCATCCAGCTCTTCACGGTCATCGTTGCGCCGTCTGTTATTGCGATCACGACCCATTTTTCATCTCCCTCTAGAACTTCAGTCCGGCTTCGCGTGCGGCATCTGCAAGGGCAGCCACGCGCCCCTGGTAACGGAAGCCGCCCCGGTCGAACACAACCTGCTCTACACCAGCGGCCTTTGCACGCTCTGCGACGACCTGCCCCACGATCTTCGCCGCGTCGGTCTTGGTCATATCCGGGGTAATCTTCTTTGCAACTTCACCGTCAATGGTGGACGCGGAAGCCAGCGTGCGGCCTGCCTTATCGTCAATGACCTGCGCATAGATGTTCGACAGGCTGCGATAAACATTCAGGCGGGGGCGTTCTGGCGTGCCATTGACGTGAAAACGGATGCGACGGTGACGCCGCTTGCGTGCGGCGTATTTTTTTGCGCCTTTAATATCTGGCATATGATTTCTACCTCGTGTTTATGTGTAGCTGTGGGCGTGGTGTGTGCAGTTGTGACGTTCGTCGGTGGGGGCATGGCATACCATGCCCCTACGGTACCATTCCATAATAAACGGGTATTTTCACAACCACACCGGGCACGCGCCACAGCGCTTTCGTTATTTCTTACCGGCCTTGCCCGCCTTGCGGATGATGTGCTCACCCTGATAGCGAACACCCTTGCCCTTGTAAGGCTCCGGCGGACGCAGACCACGGATGTTTGCGGCCACCTGGCCCACAGTCTGCTTGTCGATGCCGTCGATGTGGATGACACGCCCACGGCTTTCTTTCGGAACGTCGAACTTGATCTCGCTGCCCTCTGGCGGGTCGACGATGACCTCGTGGGAGAAGCCGAGCTTCATGTTCAAGCTGTTACCCTGCATGGTGGCCTGGTAGCCCACGCCTTCGATCTCCAGCGTAATTCGGAAGCCTTCGCTCACGCCTGTTACCATATTGGCGACGAGTGCCCGCGTCAGCCCGTGCAGGGCGCGGTGCTGCTTCTGGTCTGTGGGGCGCTTAACCAGGATGTTGCCGTCTTCAACTTCGAGAGCCATATCGTAGTGTGTGTTCATTTCAAGCTGGCCCTTTGGCCCCTTGATGGTGATGTGATTGCCCTTGATGTCGACATTGACCTTATCGGGAATGGCGACGGGCTTGTTGCCTATACGTGACATGTTCGCCTCTCCTTTACCAGACGTAGCACAGCACTTCGCCACCAACGCGCTGGCGGCGGGCCTGCTGAGCGGTCATAACGCCCTTGGGCGTGGTGACGATGGCAATGCCAGCGCCGGACAGTACGCGCGGCATCTCGCGGCGGCCACGGTAAATGCGGCGGCCCGGCTTGCTAACGCGCTCTATGTTGCTGATGACCGGCTTGCGGTTGCGGCGGTCGCCATAGTATTTCAGTTCCACACGGATAATCGGGAAACTTTCGCCGTCAACCACCTCATAGCCGCTAATGTAGCCCTCTTCCAGCAGGATGCGGGCGATTTCGACCTTGAGGCGTGACGACGGAATTTCGACCGTCGGGCGGTTAATCATCAGCGCATTGCGAATGCGCGTGAGCATATCTGCAATTGGATCGCTTGTAACCATGTGCGCGACCTCCTACCAGCTAGACTTCGTAAGACCGGGAATTTCGCCCTTGAGAGCCATCTCTCGCAGGCAGATGCGGCACAGACCAAAGCGGCGATAATAGCCACGTGAACGCCCACATCTTTTGCAACGGTTGCGCTCACGAACCTTGTACTTGCGGTTCTTTTCGCGCTCTATCATAGATTTCTTTGCCATCAGTAGTCCTTTCTACTTATCGCGGAAAGGCATACCGAGCAGCTTGAGCATACGGCGGCCTTCCTCATCTGTTTCGGCAGTGGTGACCAGCGTAACTTCCATACCGCGCACCTTATCCACCTTGTCGATCTGGATTTCCGGGAAAATCAACTGCTCCCGGAAGCCAATGGTGTAGTTGCCACGGCCATCGAATGTATCTGGCGAGACACCACGGAAGTCACGGATACGCGGCAGCGCAATGTTCATCATGCGGTCTACCAGTGACCACATTTTTTCCTGGCGCAGCGTCACCTTTGTGCCGATGGCGCGGCCTTCGCGCAGTTTAAAACCGGCGATGCTGTTCTTCGCACGGTTAACCACCGGCTGCTGGCCGGTAATC
>JBCCQC010000622.1:0-3365 GCA_039024535.1 Chloroflexota bacterium | reverse complement strand
CGGCGTTGTTATCAATATTGTGTCTACGGTGGGGATGGTCGGGTTCCCGCATGTGCCGGCTTACGGTGCGGCAAAAGCAGGTGTGATTAACCTGACGATGGCCGGGGCCGCTGGCTACGCGCCGAAGGGTATTCGTGTGAATGCTATTGCCCCCAGCGTGGTAGAAACCCCGATGCTGACCGGGTTTATTGCCAGCAGCCCGGATCCGGAAGCACGCCGCGCTGAATTTAACGCTTACAACCCGTATCCGGGGCTGGTGACGACAGATTCTATTGCTGGTGCTGCGGTTTTCCTCGCCAGCGATGATGGGGAGTTCGTTAACGGTCATACGCTGGCTGTTGACGGTGGGTACACCGCTATATAAGATTAAATAACGTAAGGTAGAATCAATTGTCAAGGTGTAGGAGGCTGAATATTCATGGCAGATAAAGTAACTGTGCCCAAGTATGTTGCCGGTGAGGATTCAAAGATCAGTGGCTTTGCGATGCAGGCGTTCCAGAAAAGTATTTCTGCCGATCAGATTATGCCCACGTTTGAGCGGGTGATGAAAGATTATGGGTATGAGTCAACTGATATTGATATGGCTGGCTGGTACCCGTTGCAGATGTACTTCGACATTTGCAAAGACCTGCTGGATACCAGTGGTGATGCGCTTATTCTGGTTTCCATCGGCATGAAGGTGATCGAATCTGCCCAGTTCCCGCCGGAGATTAACTCTATCGCTACGGGGATGACGCTGTTGAAGGACACGCACCATCTTAACCTTCAGAACGTGCCGGAACATGACGGTTACCACTCGCTGAAGATTGAGGACAAGCAGGTTACGTTCGTAGAGCAGACGGCTTTCCCGCATGATGTGATGTACGGGTACATCTATGGCCTATCGAAGCGTTATGCGGAAGAAGGAACTGTGCCGATTGTGGAGCGTGAGTACCTGAACGATGATGACCCGGATAGTGACGGGGCGCATTATACTGTTTCGTGGTAGGTCATTTCTGTTGTGGAGGAGCCATGCTCCTCCACGTGTGCAACATCACCCCGCTATGAGGATGCCTCGTCGGTAGCGACTGGTTCTTCCATGTCGCCCTCCATGTCTTCTTCCATCATGTCGTCGTCCATCATCATACCGAAGTCCGTTTCGACTTCGCCCAGTAGCTCGCGGGCGCTGTCGGTGAAGTCGGTCATGACGACGTTCGTCAGGTCGATGGGGTCTTCGTACTCGGTGCGGCCATTTTCACGGTGAACGCGCTCTACGTCGGCCAGCCCATCTACGGGGATGACCTGGTTCGGGTCGTAGATGACCGGGTTGCCGCTGCGCAGGGCTTCTTCTGTGGAGTTGGTGTAGGTGAGGTAGGCGTCCAGGTTTTCCTGTGCGAGGTAGTCGTCACCCTGCATTATGCGGGAGGCTTCCATCAGGGCGATAGCAAAGCGTTCGGCGGCTTCTGGCCGTTCTGTGACGAAATTGCCACTGCCAACGAATGCGACGGTCATCAGGCCTGGAACAAAGTCCTCTGCAATGGCGACACCGTTACCGGCTTCCACAATCTGGTCTGCGAATGGTGAACCGACCATTGCGGCGTCTACCGTGCCGTTTTCAATGGCGGCGGGCATGTCCGGGTTGGTGATGTTGACAATGTTGGCGTCAAAAATCGTCAGGCCGCCACCTTCAAGCGCTTTGCTCAGCAGGTATTCGCCGCCGCTGCCGGGGCCACCGGCCAGCGAGACTGTGCGCCCGGCAAGGTCTGCAACGGTTGTTACCTCGCCGCTTTCAACCAGATCGGCACGGGCAATCAGTTTGGTGGGGCTATCCTCGAACGGCTCCAGCGCACCGGGGGCAATAATGCGGATGTCCAGGCCGTCGTTCCAGCCGTTCCACAGCGAGGTGACGATAGCGATGCCGCCCACGTCAATCTGCCCTTCGGTGAGGAAGGCGATGGCTTCGGTACCGGAGGCGACGCGCTCAATTTCGACTTCGAGGCCGTATTTGTCGAAGATGCCGCGTTCTTCTGCCACGTACATGGCGGCGAACTTCATGATGGGCACGTAGGCTACGGTAATCGTCTCCGGTGGGTCGAGCGGTGCAACAACGGGGGCGTCGTCCTGGGCGGCAACCGGTACCAGCGTGAGTGCCAGCGCAGATAGCAATGTGAGTAGTAAAAGTGTGCGTTTCATAAACGAATTTCTCCTTGTATCGGAATTGTATTGAAAGAACTTCTATTCCAGATAGATGATAACCAGCAGGCTGCGCGGTGTCGAATGATTTGCGATGTAGCCCACCGATTTGCTAGAAACCCTTAAACTTCGCCATGCAAAGTTGCATTCTGCGGTAAAATAACCACAGCATGAATAAATGACCAACCATTAAGGAACCAGCATGACGCTTAATCGCTGCCAGCCCGGTTTGTTTCTACTGATCCTGCTGCTGGCCGGGGCATGGCCTGCTATGGCGCAGGACGTTACTACACTTTCCCCGCCGGATGACCTTGCCGCCCGTCCTAACCCGATGATTGGTGGTGATCTGGTGGTGCTTGCCAGCGACGTTGGCGCGGTGGCGCAGATTACCGGGATGGGGAATATGGGCGATGTGTTCCCGCTGTGCAGTGAACTGGAAGCTGGCGGAACCTATCGTGCTGTGTGCCAGTCGGGGGTGTTTCCCCGTGCTAGCTACCTCAAATACACGATTTTTGAGCTGGAAAGTGGTGAGCGGGTATCGCTTGTGGCCGGGTACTATGGCGAAGTCGATCTGGCAGAGTTCCCGGAACTGATTATCCCGACGGCAACCCCCCTGCCAGTGCAAACGCCAACGCCGATTGTAGAACCGACAACCGAACTGAATTTTGAGATTGAACTGCGCCCGGTTGCTACGGCTATCCAGCAGGAGCCACCCCCGTTTGGTGCGCCAGAAGCCCTTGAAGATGCCCGCACCCTGGCAGAACGAACGGGCCAGCTTGGTGCAGAGCAGACCGGTACCGGTGCCAGCCCTGCTTTCTTCTTCGCCTCTTTTGATGATGATGCTTCGATGGTGTGGCAGCGTGATGACTGGCTGTTCATGGCCTCTGCACCGTCTGCCCCGGCCCTGACGAGTTTTGTCGCGGCCCTGCCGTATTAAGCTGACGCCTATCCGCAGGAGAAAATGACGATGGCCTCCCTCAATGATGTAAAAAAACTGACCAAAAGCGGTAAACGCAAAGAAGCCGCACAGATGCTCCAGCAGGTATTGCGAGAAAAGCCGTCTGCTGATGCGTGGTATTATGCCGCTACTATGGCGAAAGGCGCGGAGTCGAAACAGAAATATCTGCAAAAAGCCCTGGTCATGAACCCGCGCCACGGCCCATCGAAAAAGATGATGCAGCAGCTTGGCGGCG
>JBCCQC010000621.1:0-3369 GCA_039024535.1 Chloroflexota bacterium | reverse complement strand
GGTCAGCGAGCAGACGGAGGAGATTTGGACAGACGTACTGCGCGAGGTCGTGAGAGCGTACACCGAGATGGCGGAAGCGGTCATCCAGTACGACCTGACATCGGTCTACTTCGAGGGCAAGTATACCGACAGCGACCTGGCGGCTTACGGCTACAGCCGAGACCATCGCAGCGACGCCAAACAGGTGAATCTGGGTGTGAGCACCACAGGCAGCAGTCGTCTACCACTGCTGTACGAGCTGCTGACGGGCAACACCGCTGACAACCAGACACCGATGGCGCACATGCAGCGGCTGTAGACGCTGATGGGGCAGATCGGCTACCCGCAGCGGCCGCTGGTGCTGGTGGGAGATCGCGCCATGCTCAACCGCCCGCTGATTCGCACGTATCTGCAACAGCAGCAGTTGTTTCTCGGTCCGTGGACACCCACCGACATCCGCACGCTAATGGGCACGGTCTCGCAGCAGGAGCTGCTCGCTTCGCCATTGGACTATCGCCGCTTGACTGATCAAGCCCCTACGCGATGTTATGCCAATGCGCTAAAATCCCCCGTGTGATGACCGTGCGAGACAAAGGAACCCTCATTGGAATTCGAAAACATACGCGGTGTGGTGTGCGATATGGACGGCGTGCTGTGGCGCGGCATGGAGCCGCTCCCCGGACTGAAACTGTTCTTCGATATGCTGCACGACATGGACGCGCCGTTCATGCTGGCGACGAACAACAGCAGCAAGTCCCCGGCGATGTACGTGGACAAACTGCATGGCATGGGTGTCACCACCGTGCGCGAGGAGAACATCGTCAACAGCGGGCTGGCGACAGCCAACTTCCTGCTCAAAGAGTACCCCATCGGCGCGGATATACATGTGCTTGGCGGGCAGGGACTATTCGATGTGATCCGCGAGGCCGGGTTCCCCATTGTGGAGCAGGGCGCGGAAGTCGTGGTGGCGGGGTTGCACTTCGAACTGACGTATGACATGGTGGCCCGTGCAACGCTGGAGATCAACAACGGCGCACGGTTCATCGGCACCAACGCCGACCCATCCTACCCATCATCGGAGGGAATGCTGCCCGGTGCAGGGAGCCTGCTGGCGATGCTGGAAACGGCTACGGGCATCACGCCGGAGGTTGTGGGCAAGCCACACGCGCCCATGTTCCACTACGCGCTGGAGAAAATGGGCACCGCGCCAGAAGAAACGCTGATGATTGGCGACCGGCTGACCACAGACATCGAAGGTGGCATCAACGCGGGGATGAAAACGGCACTCGTGTTCACCGGCGTGACCTCACCGGAACTGCTGGTCGAGAGTGATGTTCAGCCGGATGTGGCCTACGAGGGATTGGACGCGATGGTGAAAGCGTGGAACTACCGGGGGGGCAAGCGGCGGCGATGACTATCTCACGGCGGGGGTTCCTTGGGGGTATGGGCGCTGGCAGCCTCGTGTGGTTCACGCGGCACGCATGGGTACAGAATGTGGATGCACTCGGCCAGTTGATTAACCGCGAGGTCGGTGCCCGTAACATCGGTATAGAGGTGGCACGTTTTATCCCGGAGGGGGACAGTGTGCGAGAGTTGTTCCGTTTCGGGATCAACCAGAATGAACTGCGCCCTACGGCAAGCTGCTTTAAGGCGTGGGTAGTGCTATATTACTTCACGTTCACGCCGGAGCCACAGTGGGCCGATGCAGACGGCACGGACACCTACAACGTCGCCGTGAACAGTCACAACGTTGCCACCGGGCGCTTGATCCGCGATACGGGGCAGTATCAGGATTTCGGCAATGATCTGGAGAAGTTCAACGACTTCCTGATTTACAGCATGAGCATGGAACATGGTATTGCTAGCTGGAACTGGGAGGGTAACCCGCTGGTGGGCTTTGTGGATGGGCGTTTTGCGGCTGGCCCCAACCGGCTGGTACGCGCACAGGGCACCACACATGAGATCGGCAATGTGACCACCGCTGCCGATACGCTCAATGGCTACCGGGAACTGTACCGGCGCAGTTTCGCACAAGATGCCGATCCTTACGGCGGCGACCCCGACCGACGCAAACGCACCGCGCTGCGCACAATGGATCTGCTGGCAAAACCGAGCGATAACGCCGAGTATGACTCGCCTGTAGAGCGGGCCGCCGGACGTGACGTGTACATCGGCAAAGACGGTGTGCTGCCCGTAGAAAGTACCACCGCCGGGCGCGTAATTAACGACGCGGGGCTGATCCCGATGGAGACAGGCGCGTATGGGATCTCATTTTTCTCCGTGGCAGAGAGCGAGTTCAGCGCCATCGAGATTCTACGCACCATCGTGGACGGGATTTATGAGGTGGAGCAGTCGCTGGCGCTGTAGTACGACAGAGTATGGCATATACAGATGATAATCGCTGCACCGCATAACCCCCCATCACCCGGCGCAGTACCCCACCGCGCACAGTTCCGGGTGCATGAACAAACCCTGCATTACCGGTACAAACTCGTGTCGCTCCATGTAACCGAGCAGCTCGCTGTGCTGCGACTCCGAGATAATCACGGTGGGGCGCTCACGCTCCAGCAGGTCGGTGTAGGTTTCGCCGCGCAGTTCCATGCCATAACGCTCCCCACCGCTCCACGACAGGAAGTTGGGATATGCCAGAAAGTCCTCATAGAACGGCGTCAGCGTCAATATCACCGTCTCACGCGGTAAATCCAGCGATTGCACATGAGCGCGGGTTTCCGGGAGTTTGTAACGGTTGGGATGCTCGCGGTAGTGATCGAACAGCCCCCACTGCGCGAACAACAGTGCCCCCACGCCAGCCACCACCAGCGCCTCACGCACGGGGACGCGCCGCGCCCACTGCTGCCACCCGCGCAAATCGACAGAGAACAGCCCCCCGGCCCCCAGCGCAATCCACGGCCACCCGTGCAGGCTATAGCGTAACTGCGTGGGTGGGCTGACAACCCCCAGCGCCAGCACAAATCCCGCCACCAGCAGCAGATAATGCCGATCCGATTGACGGAAGCGCAACGCCGCAAACCCGATAGCCAGCAGGCCAATCAGCAGTTCCTCGGTGCGGCCAGACCAGTACCGGCCATAGCGCTCGATTTCTTTGCCGAGGCTGGCCGGTTCACAGTAGAAGCAGCTATTCGGGATGATGAAATACGCCTCTGGATCCGGGAGGATGTGATGCACCACGTAGAGAATACCCGCCACCAGCGCCCCCGCCCCGAACGCCGCCGCACTCGTGATAGCCCCGATGTTGCGCTGCTGCCACAGCCTGACCAGCGCATCCACACCATAATAGACCGCCAGCGACCCCACATACAGCAGACCCAGAATATGAAATTGTGTGGTGGGACCCCGCCCCCGAACCGGAGATCGCCGACCCGCTTCCCG
>JBCCQC010000620.1:0-3386 GCA_039024535.1 Chloroflexota bacterium | reverse complement strand
TCCTGATTCTGGTTCATGTTTTGTGTTGTTCCTGACAATAAAATTTCGGTCGGTTTCGCATGTTTTGTAGGGGCATGGCGTGCCATGCCCCTACCGTGCATGTTTAATTTCTCGTTTACGCCTGAATATCGCGCAGGACGTTCACCAGCGCGTCAATTTCGCCTTTGCGGTTCATCTCTGTGACGGCCAGCAGCATGGTGTTCGCCATGTGGTCGTAGTCCTGGCTCAGGTCATAGCCGCCCACGATGCCGTTTTCAATCAGTGTGGTGTTGACCTGCTCCACATCGACCGGGCACTTCACCATGAACTCATTAAAGAACGGCTTGCTCATGTCCACACTGTAACCGGGGATTGCGTCAATCTGCTGTGCGGCATAGTGCGCCTTATGGTAGGAGAGCGTGGCTACCTTCTTGATGCCGTGCTTGCCCATCAGCGAGAGATACGCCGCCGCTGCTACAGACATGAGGCCCTGGTTGGTGCAGATGTTGCTGGTGGCTTTCTCGCGGCGGATGTCCTGTTCGCGGGGGCGCAGGGTCATCGTAAAGGCGCGTTTGCCGGCTTTGTCTACAGTTTCACCGATGATGCGTCCGGCGATCTTGCGCACGTACTTCTGGCGGGTGGCGAAGAAGCCAATATACGGGCCGCCATAGCTCAGTGGGATGCCCAGCGGCTGCCCTTCACCGACCACAATATCCGCGCCCAGTTCGCCGGGGCTCTTGAACAGGCCGAGTGCCATCGGGTTCACAACCATACAGAGCAGCGCACCTACCTCGTGTACCTTTTCTGCGAGTGCTTTCAGGTCGTCAATCTGGCCGAAGAAGTTCGGGTAGCTGACGGCGAGCATCATCGTATCTTCGTCCAGCATATCAATCAGGTCGGGGATGTCTGCGCGGCCTTTGTCGCCGACGATTTTGATGTGGTTGCCCTGGTGGTAGGTGCGGACGATTTCGCGGTAGTGCGGGTGAATGGCGTGGCTGAGGATGACTTTGCTGCGCTTACGGCGGGTGACTTCGTTTGCCATTGTGACGGCTTCTGCAAGGCTGGTGCCGCCGTCGTAGTGGCTGGCATTGGTGGCTTCCATGCCCAGCAGCGCACACATCATGCTCTGGTACTCATAGGCGACCTGTAACGTGCCCTGGCTCAGTTCTGGCTGGTAGGGGGTGTAGGCGGTGAAGAACTCGCCACGCCGGATAATGTGATCTACGGCAGACGGTACAAAGTGGTGGTAGGCCCCTGCGCCACGGAAGATAGCGAAATCGTGGCCGCTCTCGTTGGCTTCTGCGAGGGCGGTCAGTTCCGCTACCACGTCCATCTCGCTCATCGGCTCTGGCAGGTCTAGCTGCGGGAAGCGATGTGAAGCGGGCACGGCATCGAACAGGTCTTCAATTGTGGTAACGCCGATAGCGGCCAGCATTTGCTGTCGTTCGGCCTCGGTGTGTGGAATGTAGCTCATCTGGTACTGTCTCACAAACTCATTAAACGATAAAGTTCGGAGAACAGCACAGCGGGTGCCTTCAGTTCACGGGTGGCTCTGGCAGACGGCAGGTGTGTCATCCCTGCATGGTTCGCAGAGGCGCGATACGTCGCGCCTGCCGTGCGTATCCCACGTATGACGTGAGATTACCGTGTTTCGACAAATGCCGCGTAAGCCTCTGCGTCCATTTTGCCATCCGTGCTGCCGGTGATCTTGATTTTGATGATCCAGCCGTCTGCATACGGGGAGGCGTTGATGGTTTCTGGCGTGTCTTCGAGGCTTTCGTTGATCTCGATGATTTCGCCGTCCACGGGCATGTTCAGGTCTGCCGCTGCTTTAACCGATTCGACCGTCCCGAACGCCTCACCCTGTTTGAAAGTTTCGCCAACTTCTGGCAGTTCGATAAATACGATGTCGTTGAGGGCGTCCTGGGCGTAGTCGGTAATGCCGATTGTGCCAGTTTCGCCATCGACGAGCAGCCATTCGTCGCTTTCCTGGTAGAGCAGGTTATCCGGGGTGTTGAAATCAGCCATGCTGTTCTCCTTAAGTGTGTACTGTCATGTAAATTAAAAAGAGCACACACGCTAAAGCTGTGTACCCTGTTGGCGCTGTCCACTTCCAGAGCGTTTTTGCCCTGCGCGTCCCCTTTGCCTGAGAGTTTCACGGCGCAGGTCGCAACCCCTGCCGCTTGCCCCTTCGGCGCCCTGCTGTGTTTACAGGGTCTCTCCGCACAGAACCATACTGCGGAGGACATTGTAACGGCATTGTACGGGTCTTGCAACAAACAAATTTATAATGAGACCGGAATATTATACATTCCAGATGACGCCGCGCCCTTCGTAAATCGCCAGTAAGCGTGCCACTGCCGGGGCAAGCCGCAGTGCCTTCCTGAAGCGGGCTTCGTTGATGGGGATGCTGGAAAAGCCAAGGCACATGAACCCGGCCCGGTTGGTGTATAGACCGCTGAAGCCGACGACTGAGCGAATGCCATGCCGCAGCACAAATTCGCCCTGTACGGGGATGTGTGGGCTGCCCACGGCGTTTTCTATGTGGAAGGCACGCCTGTACGGTCTGTCTCCCTCCTGGTTGAGAAGCACCTGCACGTCTTCCACTGTCAGGTTATCGCCGGGGGTCAGCATCATCTGTGCGAAGGCTTCCTTCAGCATGGGGGTGAAATCTGCCCTGGCGGGGAAAACCTGATGCCCCTTTGACAGCGTGCGATGCCGCCACTGCGCTTCGTCGCCATAGGTACCCATCAGCGCCAGCCAGTAATCATCTGCGGGATTCGTGATGCCGGCCTGTTCCCGCAGCGAAAGTGGCAGAGTGCTGAATGGCCCGAAACGAAAAATGCGTATGAGTGCGAAAACGTGATCTTCTTTGCCAACCAGCAGGCGATTATAAAACTCGGTAGCGAGGTACTGCGCTACCTCTTCCTGGCTTTCGTAGTTGGAGTGATAGCGGTTGAACAGGTAGGTTCCCAGTTCAGATATTTCGGAGTCATCACAGGACGTAAAATCCAGACGCAAGACATATCCTTCCCTGCGTGGCGTAGAATAAGTATCACGTCGAATTATAATACCCGCGTTAAAAATCCTGCAATACGCCAATTATGAGAAAAATAGCGATCCAGTATTAACTATTTAATTGCAGGCTAATGTCATTACAGATGGGGGCGGCCTGTAGTATGCCGCCCCCGATGAGTTCACCTACACGTCGCCGAACGTGATGCCGATTTCAATATCGGCCTGGATGCGGCCCGTGGAGCCACCCCCGGCATGACCGAAGACTACATCGTCGGCGAGGGCAACTTTACGCTGGTCATCGGTCATGCCGGGGGTGGCTCCACGGGCCGCATCCAGGCCGATATTGAAATCGGCATCACGTTCGGCGACGTGTAGGTGAACTCATCGGG
>JBCCQC010000619.1:0-3397 GCA_039024535.1 Chloroflexota bacterium | reverse complement strand
CATCAAATCATCTGATAAATAACGGAAATGTACGGCACAATCGCCAGCCCACCGAGGAAAAACGCCAGGGACGCATTCTGTTCCTCGATTAATTCGCGCCGAATGTAGTCCAGCACCGTTTCGTTATTTTCACGGCCCATCACATTGTGCGCGATGATAAAACTCAGCCACATCAGCAGCGTACCCAGTGCAAGCGCCCCTGTAATCCAGCCTGCCCCGGCTAAAAATGAAACGGTTTCACTCTGGCCGTTGGTCACAAACTGGCTGATGAAAAAGCTCACGGCCAGCGAAATAATAAAGAAACTCGCTCCCACCGCCGCATTCTGGCGCACTTCAATTTCACGCACCAGTTTCTTCGGCGGCAACCCGAGGAACCACATCAGGCTAATGCTGATGACCTGCGCTACAATCACGGACAGAACAGACCAGCCAATTGCCCCTGCTACGATTACACCCATTGTTTTCCTCCTGCAAAGTCAAAGTAAGACATGGTTTTTACGGCTATCATATCGTTCTCCAGTGGATACGTGTGCAACGTCCACCAGCGAATACACTGTTGATCCAGTTGCCACTGCAAGCGCGTCATCGGCACCTGCCCGAACATCGGCGGGAACTGCACTTCCAGCTTTTGCACCGATGCTGGCTTCTGCCAGTCTACACGATCTGCCGTACACGTTACGCCGTAGCTACCCCGAGCAAAACGGTACGGTTCCAGCGATTCAAACCGATGGATCACGAACGCCCGTTCAACATCCACACACGCCAGCACCTCAGAAAAAACCGGCGTGCGCTCATACGAGAAAATGGCCGCGTGGCTTTCCCCGATAATATGAAAATGCACATCCCACGGCCCCGCATTCACCCGGCGGCTACGCAGCAGCGTCATGCGGAACGTCGGCTCACCACAGAACAGCGCCAGAGTTAAATCACGCGGGTGCTGGTAAATTGGCTCCATCGGAACTCCAGTTTGATTGCGTCTGCTACCAGTATTCCGCTGTGGCACATGCCGTGCAAGCCCTGCTGCATCCATTTTTACAGCTTTTATTACGGTATCGTCAGCACCTCACCCGGGAACACCAGCCCCGGATTGCTCAGGTCATTCGCCGTAGAGATAGCTTCTATCGTCGTGCCAAAGCGCAGCGCCAGCAGTTCCACATACTCACCCGGCTGCACCGTATACTGGAACGGACGCACTGCCGCGTTCGTTACCGGGCCGCCAGTGCCCACCTGCGCCGTGCTACCGGCTGGTAGGCGCAGCACCTGCCCCGCCTGGATCGCATTGATGTTCGTAATACCGTTCAGTTCGGCAATCGCTTCTGCCGTGGTGCCAAACCGAACCGCAATCTCAAACAACCCCTCGCCCGTGCGCACTGTGTACGTTTGCCCCACAGGTGCAGCGGTCACCGGCCCACCCGTGCCGAACTGCGGCGTTGCCGCGACCACAATCACCGGCACCGGCGTGGATGTTGGCGATACTGCCGGGTTATTCGGAGCCACAATCACCGGCCCACCCGTCCCGAACTGCGAGGTTGGCTGTGCAGGCTGCGCCGGGGGCGCGGCAGGCACCGGGATCGTCAGCAGCGTGCCCGCAAAGAGCGTATTCGGGTTCGTAAGCCCATTCGCATTAATGATGGCCTGCTGCGTGGTACCAAATCGCGCGGCAATCGCGGCGAGTGTATCGCCACCCTGCACGGTATAAACGACATTCTGCTGTGCAAATGCCGTTAAAATGCCCGTCAGCAGCATCACGGCTGCTACGGCAATCGTTGCCAGTGTCCGGCGCATAACGTTGTCCTCCTGTGAATCGTCCATTTCCAGTTTATTGCCTCAATTGTAGTGCAACCCGCGTGGTTCAGCAAAAAGCGGGTGCGCTTACCGTTAACGGAACGCACCAACATGCGCTATAATCATGAGTGTAGGATGAGTAACATCCCGTTTTTGTTTGAACTATTTTCTATTTGTGGAGGTTTTCCGTGGCAGATCAAGACTTTGTACAACAGGCATCCGAACTCTACCCACCGGGTGAGGACGTTGTACAGAATGCCAACGTACCGGACTATGACGCTGTTTACAATCGATCTATAGAAGACAATGAAGCGTTCTGGGCAGAGCGTGCAGAAGAACTGGAATGGTACGAGAAGTGGGATACAGTGCTGGACGACAGCGAAGCACCATTTTATAAGTGGTTTACTGGCGGCAAAACAAACATGGTGCTCAACGCACTTGACCGCCACGTGAAATCATTCCGCCGTAACAAACTTGCGCTCATCTGGGAAGGCGAACCCGGCGACCAGCGCACCTACTCTTACACAGCCCTCGCCCGCGAAGTCAACAAGTTCGCCAACGTGCTCAAGAGCATGGGCGTCAAAAAGGGTGATACCGTCACCATCTACATGGGCCGCGTGCCAGAGATCATGATTGCGATGCTGGCCTGCGCCAAAATCGGAGCACCGCACAGCGTGGTTTACGGCGGCTTCAGTGACCAGGCCCTTGCAGACCGCATTGCAGACGCCAAAAGCAAAGTTGTGGTGTGCTGTGACGGCTCATGGCTGCGCGGCAAAATCGTCCGGCTAAAAGACGTAGTAGACGAAGCCGTCAAGCGTTCCCCGGTCGTACAATCCGTCATCGTCTACCAGCGCACCGGCCACGACATCAGCATGGAACAGGGCCGCGACTACTGGTGGCACGACCTGATGAAGCTGCCCATTGCCTCGCCCTACTGTGAAACCGAGGTCATGGACGCCGAAGACCCGCTGTTCATCCTCTACACCAGCGGCACCACCGGCAAGCCCAAGGGCATTTTGCACACCCACGGCGGCTATCAGGTCTACACATCCACCACCCTTAGCTGGGTATTCGACATCAAAGACGAAGACCGCTGGTGGTGCGCCGCAGACCCCGGCTGGATCACCGGACACAGCTATATTGTGTACGCCCCGCTGATCCTCGGCGCAACATCCTTTATGTACGAGGGCGCACCAACATTCCCATACCCCGACCGCTGGTGGCGCATGGTAGAAGCCTACCAGATCAACATCCTCTACACGGCTCCCACCGCCATTCGCGGCCTCATGCGCTTTGGCGACGACTGGGTAAACCGCCACGACCTCAGCAGCCTGCGATTGCTGGGCAGCGTGGGTGAACCGATCAACCCGGAGGCGTGGAAGTGGTATTACAGCGTCGTCGGCAAGGAACAGTGCCCCATCATGGATACATGGTGGCAAACGGAAACCGGCGGCTTTGTCATCACGCCCATGCCTTCCGTACCCCTCAAACCCGGCAGCGCCACCAAACCGTTCCCCGGCCACGAAGTAGACGTGGTAGACGAGGACGGCAACCCCTGCGCCCCCGGTGTCGAGGGCAAGCTGGTACTCAAAAAGCCGTGGCCGTCCATGCT
>JBCCQC010000618.1:0-3400 GCA_039024535.1 Chloroflexota bacterium | reverse complement strand
GTAGCCATCGCCGGAATGTGCCGGGATGATGTCTTTTTCGTGGTTGCCATCAGAGAAGAAGATAATTGATGGGTCGTGGTAACGAAACTCGTCGACCGCAATCTCCAGCGCGGTTGCACCACCAAATGTGCGTGGGCTGATTTCGAACAGATTAATTTTTGCGTTCTTCCGGGCAGCGACCTCCAGCGGCTGATGTACCTCGTAGTTGTAGGTGGTGCCGTGAGTTTCCGGGTGAATCTGTGGGTCGAAGAATAGAACGTCGTTGCGGGTTAACCAGCCGTTAATCATGTCACGTTCTGCGTTGCGCAACCGATTGCCGGAGGTATCTCGAATGTTGCACGCACCACCGCTAAAAACGACCACATCTTTGGCCTGTTCGATACTATTTACAAGGTTCCAGTTTTTAGACATCCGTACAGTTTCTCCCGGCTAGCAGAGTTTCAGGCGTTTAATGGCTGTGATTTTACCCATGTAGTGGGATTGGCGCGAATTCAGATTGTCGCGTCCATCATCTTTTCGGCAATGGCTTCCAGTAAACCTGTCATATAGCCCTCCGCAGGGCAGGCAAGCCGTTTGTCTGTAACGTAATAGCGTGCTGCCGGTGTTTGTACCGCCATGCCCACCCGTCCGTAAGCGTGCAGGATCAGCCGAATTGACCACACTACCTCACGGTGACGATATTCATAAACGCTGCCACCCGTTGAGACCGTGCCATCCAACCACTCATAGTAGACGTGCGCAAATGATGGCAAAGGGGTTTGTGTGAGCTTTGCCCGCAAAATCGCAAAACTCATCGCATGGCAAACATCCTCAAACCCGTTAACAGCGAAGTCAATTTCTTCATCGCGCAGGCCCACTGTGGGGTTAATTGCCCGCAGTTCACGCTCAAACTGGTTTGCGAGGTTAGCAATGCAGTTCGGCCAGTCCTCAGCAGCCACGGCCATGGGAACAGCTTCTACCATGTTGTCACGAACGGTGTTCAGGGCAGCACCGGCCCGGTCAATAGACCCCAGTCCTGTCCATTCTTTTGGCTGGAAGAGATTGATTGAGAAATCATCGGGCAGGCCAAATTGTGCCCGAAACGCTTTGATCGGTATAAACCGGTGTGATGCACCGTCAACAGTCAGTTGCATAGCGTCAAGCCTCGGGGTTGTACAATATTAATGCTACAGTTACAGATGTAGAGTGTTGCAAATCACTTTGCTGACAGTGCCTCCTAAACCCCTGTGACCGTCGCCATTGATGCACTATCGTCCCCCGAACTACCTGCACATGATTTGCACTGGTCAATCATCAGAGCAATGGCTTTAGCTTGTGCAGTTCTGCATGGACTGCCCCGAACAATTGAACGGGCGAATTCTTCAGGGCGAGAGTCCGAAATCCGAAGGGCAATGCAGAAGACCTCAGTTTGCTGAGGCCTTTTTGTGCCGTGTGTAGAACGAGCCGGGGTTGTTTGCTATTCGTTACCGAGCGTAAGCAGGTAGGCCACCACATCCGTCAGTTCTTGCTCGGTGAACAGTTCCCCGTAGTTTGGAGGCATCAGGTTTTCCGGGTAAGGGCCGCCCGCATCCGGCGGAACGATGTACGCCTGTGGCATCAGGATGGAGTTACGAACATATGTGACTGGATCCGGGTCGCCACTCTCTATAATGCGCTCGACAGCCGTCTCGTGAATGTCCCACATAGTCGGGCCAACCAGACGCATAGCACTTTCGTCAACTGAATGGCAGCTTGCGCAAATCCACGGGCCAACAGCAGTGTCATACTGCTGGTTAAAAAGTATCTGGCCGTTGGCAACATCACCGGCGGCGATGGCTTCGGCAACCAGCGTCTCAACATCGACTTCACCAGCGGCTTCCTCAACCTCTACAACGACTTCTTCCGTTTCTATGACCTCCACAACTTCTTCAGTGGGTTCTGGCGTTGCCGTTGGCGGGACTTCAGTGGGTTCTGGTGTTGCTGTGGGTGGAACCGGGGTTTCAGTCGGGGCCGGGGTCGCCGTTGGCGGAACCTCGGTGGGTTCTGGTGTTGCCGTGGCCGGAACTTCGGTGGGTTCTTCTGCGACTTCGACAACTTCTTCAGTCATTTCTGCTTCGACGACAGCCCCAGTTGCTTCTTCCGTTGCTGCTTCTTCGCCGTGGTCATCGGCTTCTGCCACAGCAACACCCTCTTCAACGAGTGGCTCTGGTGTGGCAATCGTGCCACAGGCAGCAGCAAATATCATCATCAGTGCAAGCAATAAAGGCATCACGCTCTTGCGCATCATATCCTGTTCCTACTTGTGTAAATTTGAACAACTTGCCTCATTGTAACGCGACATCGCTCCGGTTCAAACACAGGGTTAGAACTCTGTTGCATGTGACTTAAACATTTTTAACACCCCCAATAATGAGGGGGTAGCTGCCTGAATACTGGATTTTTGACCCTTTATGACCTATATTGACTACATAAGCAGACAAAAGAACGGAGGTTACTCACGATATGAAGCTGGCAGAAGCCCTGATCCTGCGGGCAGACACGCAGAACCGTGTGCATGAACTGACCACACGCCTGAACCGGGTCGTGAAGGTACAGGAAGGCGATGAACCTGTGGAGAATCCGCAGGAACTGTTGACTGAACTGGATCGTGCGACGGCGGAACTGGAAATCGTCATCCGGCGCATCAACCGCACCAATAGTGCCACCGATCTGGCAGATGGTGTGACTATCACTGACGCACTGGCACAGCGCGACGTGCTGATGACGAAGCGTAACGCGCTGACGCAGGTGGTCAACACCGCCGCACAGAAGCAAACCCGCTACGGCAACTCCGAAATTCGGTTCGTGACAACCGTGAACGTGGCAGAGCTGCAACGTCAGGTTGATGACCTGTCCCGGCAGTACCGTGAACTGGACGCGCAGATTCAGCAGCAGAACTGGCTGGTTGATCTGATCGAGAATTAGTAGAAAAAGTCGGTAGCCGCAACACGCCGGGGCGAATATCAAACCCTATCGTCTGAAAAACGATAGCCTTTGGAGGCTAATGCTCTTACAGGGCACAGGGTATTGTGACAACCGCATTGTGTATTGCTCAAAGTCAGCACCACGATATTGACTGGTGCTGTTCGTGGCGAGGGTGGGTAACGGGGACTTTTCGAGATCAATCGCAGGTAGTGGCAGGGCGCAAAGGCGAATATCACACACTTTCTGGTTGGAATCCTGAAAAGGATTGGAGTTCGATTCTCTGCTGATAACAGGGCACCGGGCAACGTAACAAACGCACTGCGCATCGTGCAACGTTAGCACCATGATATTGATTTGCGACTTCGCCATGAGGGTGGGAAAGGGGACGATTGATAGCAAGATAGTCGGTAGCAGGCGCTTACAGAGGCGAACGTCACAATAGTAGCTCAATTGGCAG
>JBCCQC010000617.1:0-3406 GCA_039024535.1 Chloroflexota bacterium | reverse complement strand
TCTGTACGCTGGCGGAGTGGGCCGAAACACATTATGACCGCGTGCTGGAATCCATTGATGTTGCTGATGATGCGGAGGAAGCTAGCGCCTGAGCCATGCATGAGCATCAGGGCCTGTATGTGGAATTTCACAAAAATTTTATGCATATCAGATAAATATAATGCACACTTCTTTGTGATATTTACACACACACAGGAGATCAAAGCACCATGATTAGCAGTGACTACATGCTGACCATAGCCCGCTGGCGCCAGAATGACATTCGCAAAGATGTAGAGCGTTTTCGTGAGGCAGAGCACGCACGCGAAGTTCGTGAGCATGACACCGATGACAACCGTACAGAACAAAAGCGTCAGAGCCGGTTACGCCGCCGCCACGCATAGCATAAATGCATAACCCGCTGCGGGGCCGTGTGAGTAGAAGCCCCGCACTGCATCGCAAAGTGTACAGCACAGAGCTTCTATCACATCCACACAAGCCCACCCTCAGTATCTTTGCTCCCCATGAGAAAAACCTGACACCAGCATGACCCCGGCATGAGCGGTTGATGAGTGCTGCGGCATATCAAACACTTGCGCCAGACGTGTGCCCCGTGCGACGATACGCGGAAAAGCACAGGAGCATTTCTATGGAACAGATTACTGTTTCGCTGATCCAACTGGCATGGAGTGGCAGCATTGACAGAATGAAATCACAGTACCGCGATCTCATCCCGCAGGCGGTGGCACAGGGCGCAAAGCTGGTTTGCCTGCCAGAGTTCTCACTGCTGCCGTACTTCCCCGGCACGCGGGACGAGGCCGGTTTCAAGTATGCAGAGTCCATCGCAGAGGGTGAGAGTGGGCAGTTTTTTGCGGCAATGGCGGCTGCCCATGATGTGACCCTCATTGGCAGCCTGTTTGAGCGCGACGGCGACAGCTACTACGACACGGCAGTTATTTACGGCCCCGACGGTGCGCTGGTGGGGGCCACGCGCAAGGTACACATCCCCTCTGGCGAGGGCTACCACGAAACCGACTTTTTCGGTGGCGGCGCAGCATACCCCGTGTGGGATACCGGCGCAGTCAACGTGGCAGCCCCGACCTGCTATGACCAGTGGTTTCCGGAACTGGCACGCATTTATACCATGAACGGCGCGGAGTTCATTTTCTATCCCACGGCCATCGGCAGTGAGCCAACCGACCCGCATATGGACAGCGCGGAGATGTGGCAGACGGTGATGCGCTCACACGCGATTGCAAACGGGGTGTTCGTAGGCGCAGCCAACCGCGTGGGCCACGAAAACACCGTGACGTTCTATGGCAGCAGCTTTATCTGTGCGCCAACCGGCGAAGTGCTGGCACAGGCCGGACGTGACACCACGGAAGTAATTACCGCCACGCTGGAACCGGACGTAATGGAACGCTGGCGCGGCCTGTTCCCGTTGATGCAGCAGCGCAAGCCACACACGTATAGTCGGCTAACCGAACATGCCGATGGTAATCTGCCGGGGCGGTTTGAGGCAGCACGGAAGGTGAATGAATAAAACGGGGTCGGGACGTAGCACGCTACGTCCCGAAGGTTGAAGGCTACTTGTGGTCGCCGTTGGTGTGCGGCTTTACGGCGTCCATCGTGGTAATGCTCTGGCCCAGACGGTTCATCATGTTCGTCAGTTCCATCGGCACCACAAACTTCGTAGATTCGCTCTTGCCAACCGTTTCCAGCATTTCGAAGTACTGGAGCATCATGGTCTTGTCGTCCAGTTCGCGGGCCTGCTCGTAGATGGCTTTGAGCGCGGCGGCGTAACCCTGTGCCTTCAGGTATTCGGCCTCACGCTGGCCCTCCGCTTCCAGGATCGCAGACTGCTTTTCACCCTCGGCACGGAGGATAGCGGACTGCTTTTCACCCTCGGCGCGGGTCACTTCGGCTTCGCGCTCACCGTTCGCCTTGATGACCTCCGCGCGGCGTTCACGCTCAGCGCTCATCTGGCGGTTCATAGCATCCTGGACGGCACGCGGCGGCTCAATTTCTTTGATTTCCACGCTGGTGATCTTCAAGCCCCAGCGGTCAGTGATCTCGTCCAGCTTCACGCGCAGCGTATCGTTAATCTGCTCACGCTTGGAGAGCACATTGTCCAGTTCAATATCACCGATGACGGCACGCAGTGTGGTCATAGCAATGCTGGTAGACGCCTGCACCACGTTATCCACCTTCAACACACTCAGCTTCGGATCCACAATGCGGTAGTACACAAGGAAGTCCACCGCAATTGGCGCGTTGTCCAGCGTAATAGCCGTCTGCGGTGGAATATCAAGAAAGCGCTCACGCTGATCCACACGCACAGCCTTTTCGATGCCGGGGATAACGAACACAAACCCCGGCCCACGGGTTCCGCTGTAGCGGCCCAGCGTAAACACCACCAGCCGCTCATATTCGGTGATGATCTTGACAGAATTGAACAGGATAATCAGCAGGAAAAAGATGATAATCCCGACAGTTACAATAGCACCCATATCTGCAAACTCCGTTTCTGGCTAGTTTTCGATGATTTCGGCAGCTTCTTCGGCGTGATGCCCGTTGGCTTCACGCGGGGGTAATTTGGCCTTCATACGCTCGACGTGCAGTTCCAGCCCATTGACGGCCTGTACCCGCACCACATCGCCGCGCTGTAATGGCACACTACTGCGGATCGTCCACAGTTCACCGTTAATCTGCGCTGTGCCGCTTTCCGGCGGATTAACCGCGCCAACCACGCGCCCTGTCGCCCCCGGGAGGTCAGTGCTTTCATCGCCCACGAGCGGCGTATCACGCAGGTAGTCCAGCATGGGCAGCAGCAGGTAGTGGTTATAGGCAAACGCCAGCCCCAGCATCACAGCAATTACAAACGGGTTCGGCACCATACCGCGATACAGAAACACACTCGCCACACCCTGCACTACCAGCGCCATCCAGCTCCACCTTGAGTGTTTACGGTTAAATAGCGGCGCAATTACAAAGCCGAACATACCCACAATCAGCAGCATCACGCTGATCCAGTTAACAGGGAGCTGTGCCAGTGCAAACACCGCCCCGCCCAGTACCACCAGCGCCAGCGCCTCCGCTATGCCCGTGGAAGGAATGTACATGGCTGTGATGCCCAGCCACACTCCCACAATCAAAATGAGGTAAACCACCGTTGGATCCAGCAATAGTGATGGCATACATCCTCCAGCTAACAATACAAATTTCTCTGTGAGCATTATAAAGGATTTTTACGATTGGTGGGTTTCAGCCCCCTAACTTCTGGGGGGCAAAATAGTCAGGTCAGGTCTACACAAAAAACTCGTGATGTGCTATATTTAGAACATAAGTTCAAAAGCGGGGGATTTTCCAGTAAATGCGCCCACCACTCAATGAACACCTCACACCGGAGGCATTTAATGAGTTTCGC
>JBCCQC010000616.1:0-3410 GCA_039024535.1 Chloroflexota bacterium | reverse complement strand
GTTATTGGCCGGTAGCTGCTGGCCGTTTGCAGATGTGATGTGCCATTGATTGTCGTTGTGGGTTTGCTCCGGTATTTGCGGCGGACGTTACATGTAACGTCCTTACAGCGTGGACAGGATATTTCTGTAGGGAAAGGGCATTGCCCTTTCCGCTGCGCAGACATGCACAAACTAATGGCCCGTCTTATACCTGATGCTGATTGAATGCAGATTGAAACGCCCATGTTTGAGATTACTGTCCGTGAATGTAAACAGGACGATTTACCTCGTCTGATTGAAATCTGGAAAGAGCAAACTGATATTGAGTTGCAGCTTGATGAACGTTTGCAGAGTCCATACTACTACTCTACCTATGGTGGTGGTGCTTATATTGGCGGTGCGATAAGTGCCAGCGTAAACCCTGATGTTAATCACACCCATGTTGTGGTTGCACTGAAAGGTGAGGGTATAGTGGGCTTTTTGTGGCTTTTTCTTGGAGGGCGTGTTGATACTGTGCCGACACAGGCGATTGTCAGGGAAATGGCAATCGACTCGCATGACGGACAGGGGGGTGTGGGAACAGCTTTGCTTGACCGCTGCATGGAAATTCTGCGGGAGCACGGCATTACCGCACTCACGGTCACGGCTCCAAAGCATCACGCGGTGCAGCAGGCGTTCTGGCGGGCGAAGGGCGGGCGTGTGATTCAGGAGACATTCTATCTGCCTGTGAAGCCCTCCGACGACGAAAGCGACGGCTCATGACGGTGCGACCTGCCCGCCATGACGAAGCCGGGGACATTGCCGAACTGTGGCTGGAACTTGTGGCGTACCATCAGGCGCTTGACCCGGCGCTGCCACTCCCCGCCCCGGATGGTGACGTGAGCTACGGCCACTTTATACTCAACCGTATTGACCGCCCGGATTCGCTGGTGCTGGTGGCGGTGAACGACCGGGGTGTGGTGGTGGGCTATGCACTGACGATGATGATTGATCTGGTGCCGGAGACGTTCGAGCAGCAGAAAGCCGCGTTTATTGCGGATATTTATGTGCAGGCGGCGGCGCGGCGTCATGGGCATGGACGTGCGCTGTATGAGGCCATTGTTGATTGGTGTGCGCTCAACGATTTGCAGACGTTAGAATTGGAAGTTGCGGCCCATAACCCCGCCGGGAGAGCGTTCTGGCAGGCGATGGGTGGCCGCGAACTCATGGTAAGAATGCGAATGAAGGTCAATACAGATGACGGAAGCGACGAAACTCTATCAGACGGATAGCTACCTGTGGGAATTTGATGCGGTGGTGACGAAGGTGGACACGGAAAATAACGCGGTCTACCTCGATCAGTCCGCGTTTTATCCCGGCGGGGGCGGCCAACCCGCCGCCGGCGGTACACTACAGGCCGGGGATATGACGTACACGGTGAAGAAGATGGGCCGCGACATTGCACACATCATTGACGGGGATGTTCTGCCGGACGTGGGCGCGAGTGTGCATGGCGTGGTGGACAGTGACAAACGCTATCAGCTTATGCGGACGCACACGGCCATGCACATTCTGTGCGGCGTGGTGTGGCGCGACTACGGCGCGAGTGTAACGGGTGGCAACATGGATCCGCTGTCTGGCCGCATGGATTTTGAGTTTGAGAAGCTGGGGCAGGATACCATCGCGGAGATTGAGACGAAAATCAACGCGGAGATCGCCAATGCGCGTGATATTGTCGTGGCGATTCTCCCACGTGAAGAAGCGTTCCAGATTCCCGACCTGATTCGCACGAAAATCAACCTGCTGCCGGAGGGTATCCGTGAGGTGCGTACCGTTGAAATTGAGGGGCTGGATTTGCAAGCCGATGGCGGGACGCACGTTAAAAACACGTCCGAGGTGGGTGCGATCAAGATCACGAAGTACAAGAGCAAGGGCGGCAACAACAAACGCCTCTACGTCGAAATCACGGATGCGGACTGACCATGCGTTACATTCACCCGATTGCCCCGCACGAGAAATTTGTCGCCAGCGGCACGTACAAGTATTTCCACGGCGGCGAACCTACCGGCCTTGCCGAACACTTTACTATCCATGAGCATCCGGACGGCGCGTGGTTTATGCGTGTGGATAAGGACGGGCGCTTTTTCGATGGGCGCAGCGAACTCATCGAAGTGTACCGTGATGCTGAAGGTGTGATAGAGCGCTATGATATTCATGCGTATGGTGCGAAAGGTGATCCCCTGAAGAAGGCACGGGCTATTTTCACGTTTGAGGACGGTATGCTGCATGTGGGCCGCGAGATTGACGATGGGGAGCGCGTGCAGGAGCAGTTAGAACTCCCGGAGGATTATGTGGTGCAGCCGGGAAGCTACCTGTTTTTCGGGATGGCGCTGCCTCATCTGGTGGAGCGTGCGCCACTGGCGATGGTATCGCGGTTTGGGATTACGGAACCGGTGGCAGATTCGTTCGGGGCGGGGGTGACGAACCCGCAGGTGACGTTCTATGGTGAGGATGAGGTGAAAGTGGACGGTAAGCTAATCCCGGCGCGGCAGTATATGGCGGCGGCTTCTGTGCAGACGGACAGCGGACGTGAAACGGTGTGGCATAACTACTTTATTGACGAGCACGATATTTTTCTGCGCCACGAGGGCGGCGAGATGCGGGTGCAGCTTGAACGCTACGCACATCGCCCGGAGAAAAAATAATGCTGGAGATTTCACACCATTTTGAGGCGTTCCCGATGCTGGAAACAGAGCGTTGCACCCTGCGTGAACTCACGGACGATGACCTGCCCACGTTTTTTGAGATGGTGCGCCAGAACGAGGTGACACAGTATCTACCGTGGGACACCGCGCAGACGCCAGAGGATGCGAACGTATATTTGCAGCAGAACATCAGCCGGTTCCGGGAGCAGAAGGGGATTGTATGGGGCGTGGTGAACAGAGAGCAGGACGCGTTGATGGGGTCGTGTACGCTGTTCAATCTGGATACGGCGCATCATCGGGCAGAGCTGGGGTATATGCTGGGTTCGGCGTGGTGGCGGCAGGGCTTTATGTACGAGGTGTGTGCGCGGGTGGTGGCGTTCGGGTTTTCGGAGATGAACTTTCACAGCCTGATGGCGCGGATTGACCCGGCGAACGTGGGATC
This sequence comes from Chloroflexota bacterium, assembly GCA_039024535.1. Lineage (GTDB taxonomy): Bacteria > Chloroflexota > Anaerolineae > Aggregatilineales > Phototrophicaceae > DAOTTY01. The sequence continues at coordinate 305 of JBCCQC010000616.1, read as the reverse complement.
GCAGAAGCTGCTGGAAAAGCTCGGGTTTGTGCAGGAAGCGTACTTCCGCGAGGACTATTACGACAAAGACACGGGTACGTTCGGGGATACGGCGATATTTTCGATTCTGGAGTCGGGGTGGAAGAAATAAAATGTCGCTCAGGATGCACAGGCGGAATGTCGCAATAGTTTTATCGGTGATGATTGTAGTTGCCATCGCCCCTGTGTGGCTATATGTTGTCGTTCCTTCGCAGTTCGGGTGTTACCACTTAGCTTTCGGCTCTTCCATCAACTATGACTACTATCAGCCGCCTGATGAAATGGTG
>JBCCQC010000615.1:0-3411 GCA_039024535.1 Chloroflexota bacterium | reverse complement strand
GTTGGCATATTGCAGGTCGGCCCCTTCCAGTGATTGATCCGTCAGTAATCCCATTGCTCGTGCCTCACGAGCACCCCGCATCCCCGAAATTGCGTCAGAGTTACCCAGATCGCGCAGCACATACTGGATATTCTGCTGATACTGCATATTCTCGTGGCGCTGCTGCATTCGCCAGTCCAGTATCATGATGATGGTGATAACACTGATGATCTGAGTAAATATGTTCGTATCAGTAAGACCCTCTACCGCCATATAAATGACGATCCCAACAGCCGCCAGAACACACAGCATCACACCTGCTATGTAACCGAAATCTTCCCAGAAGTTTGAAAAACGCTGCATCATCCCAGCTCCATAATTTTCTGCATCATGGCTGAGTGTATAAATTCTGGTGTAGGATTCTCGTATGACTGGATGTGGATTGATGTTAGCAATTCGATACAAACACAGTTTTCGTATTGGTGGTGTGGTTATTGCGCACATCGCCTGCACACAATATCCTCGTGCCATATCGCAAACCATGAGGACACCCCATGCTACAAATCACCGGACTGTTTACCTACCCCATCAAATCCTGCGGCGCACTGGCCCACAATACCCTGCAACTCACCGATACCGGCCCTCACCACGACCGCAACTGGGTCATCACAGACCCCGACGGCATGTTCTTCACACAGCGCCAGCACCCGCGCATGGCACTCATCCAGCCACGCTTTGAGGGCGAAAACATGGTACTTTCCGCGCCGGAGATGCCCGATATTGCCACCTCACTGCACATAGACGACGCGCCGCATACAGACATCACTGTCTGGCGCGATACCATGCTGGCCGGGGATGCTGGCAATGAGGTTGCACAGTGGCTCAGTGAATTTCTGGGTATAGAGGCGCGTCTGTTCGCCCTCACGGAAAAAACCGTCCGCCTGACCGACCCGGCCTACGCCGCGCAGCAGTCACGGGTGGGCTTTGCCGATGGCTACCCGATGCTCGTCGTCACAGAGGAATCTCTGGCGGATCTGAACCGCCGGCTGGCAGAGCGTGGCAAACAGCCCGTGCCAATGGCGCGTTTCCGCCCGAATGTTGTCGTCACAGGGGCCGCCGCGCCGTTCGATGAGGATCACTGGACGGCATTTACCACTGCCAGCGCACACTTTGACGTGGTAAAGCCCTGCGCACGCTGCGCCATCACCACCGTAGACCCACAAACCGGCACCGTCCCCGATGTAGGCGAGCCACTCGCAACGCTGGCAACATTCCGGCGCGGGGCAACAGGGGGTGTGATCTTCGGGCAGAACGTAATCCACCGCGCAAATGTTGCGCTGTCCATCGGGGATACGCTGACGCTGCTCTAACCTCAGGCAATGGCTGCGCGGATGGCCTTTGAAAGGGCCGGAATGCGGATGGGCTTACGCAGAATAGCATCTGGCTGTACACCCGTGGGCAGGTGCTGGTTTTCAATAGCATGGGCGCTGATGATAATCACCTGCATATCCTCGTAGCCCGCTGTTGTACGGATGTGCTTGAGCAGGTCAACGCCGTTCGCGTGCGGCAGCATCAAATCCAGCAAAACCACATCCGGGCGAACCTCATGCATACGTTCCAGCGCCTCGGCCACCGTTCCGGCGATGATAGCGATGTAGCCTTCTTTCTGGAGCACGAATTCAAAGATGCGGACGGTTTCCGGGTCGTCATCCACGACCAGCACGGCAATGTTATCTGGTGTCATGTATCGAGCCTGTGTTTATTCTTTCCAGATGGTGCCGCCATTCTATCTGAATTTCACATCAAACAAATGGAGATCCTGTTAATGGATGTTAACAATCTGATGAAATGCCTGGTGAAATGAGGTCTAAAAGGCTCTTGAGGCCGTGCCACTGGCAATTTCGAACTGGAATGTCTGGATGATGCGGTTGTTCAGGAACAAACGGACTTCGTAGCGGCCAGCGTCGAAGCCATCCTGGTTGCTGAACACAAAATAGCTCTCGCCATCCTCACCCAGGCTCCACACATACGCCCCACCCCCCACCGGCGCACCATCCCGATAGAGAATGCGCGACCACTTGAGGCCGTTGTCCATGCCGTCATACGCCACATAGAAGTACAGGCGCTTGCTACCCGGCTGGAAGATGCGCGTGGCAACCTGTGCTGGTATGGCACTGTCGATGCTGTCGGACGCGCTGATAATCTCAATAGACGCCGCCACCCGTGTGATTTCCGGTGCCGGTGTAACAATGCCAGCAACAGTGCGTGGTGTCATGGTCGCAGATGCCAGTGCCTCGGCCATCGCTGGCCCGCCTGCTGCTGCAACCTGCGTGACCGGAATCGCCGTGGCTGCTGGCTCTGTCGGCAGGGCAGTGGGCAGCGGGGTCTGTGTGGCCGGTTCCGTCGGGAATGGGGTTGCTGTCGGTGTAAATGAAGGCGTCGGCGGGATGTCAGTGGCAGTTTCGGTCGGCGTTGGTGATGGGGGTTCAGTCGTCGGTTCTACAGTGGGGGTGCCAATATATTGCAGGGCCACGCCAGAAAGCCCATACGGGTTGGCCGGTGGGAAGAACTCATCGGTGTAGTCAAACGCATAAATCACCACACCACTGAACACGCCCACAATCACAGTAGAAAACAACATCGCAATGCCCGTAAACAGCAGCCGCCCACCCATCTTACCGGCGTCATGGCGCTGCCGCCACACCGGGGCCGTGCGCCGCCGCCGCAGGTTATAAGCAGCGAATAACAACAGCAGCACCGATAGGACAAGCAACCCGCCCAGCACATAGGGATAGTAAGGGAGGTATGGTGTAATCTGGCGCAGCATAGCGTCGTACGTGTTCCCCTGATGTTAAAACTGAAACCCACGCCGGTACGGAATAATCTTCCGGCTGTAGCTCGTCGTAAAGGCCTTCAATCGATCTTCGAGCCGCTGCCAGCGCGTACTGTCAAACGCTCGATCCAGTGTGTTCATATTACCCGTCACGTATTCTACCTGGCGCACCGGATATTCGCCATAAGCAGTATGCCACGCCTCCACAACATAAATCTCCATCTCATTCAGGGCAGGCACAAACTCCGTGATAACATAGCGGTGATAGGTAGGGTGCATCCCCCGGCGGATGTCGTAGCACAGCACGAGCTTATAGCGTGGATTAATCGGTATTGTCGGCCACATTGATTTTGCCTCACGTCTGTCTGCAACCTATTGTATGGTGAATGGACGCAATCGTCAAAAATTGATAAAAACGCGCACAGAACACAGGCACATGGGCGTTTACCCGGCATACTATCTACATGCCACGACTGGTATCGAAAACATATTCCGTGACCTATGAATAGCGAGGGCGTGGAAGTTAGTGACTGAACACCAGATGCCATTTGACAGCCTGATACTTCACCTGACGTATCATCGCGCCACAGAGCATCTAC
>JBCCQC010000614.1:0-3415 GCA_039024535.1 Chloroflexota bacterium | reverse complement strand
TAATCGCAGGCCGCCAGATCTGGAAGTCTGTCAGCGCATTGCCGTTCAGATCCAGCAACCGCATTTACCTCTCGCGGGAGCAGGTAGAGTTCGCAACGCAGAATGGCCCGCGTGCGGGTGAGTTTATTGATGATGTGACGGAATTCCGGTTGCTGGATCTGAACGGCAATGCGTTGACAGACTTCCAGATCTGGCGGCCTGCGATTAACTTTGATGAGCGCATCGCATTTGTGGAGTACCTCGGGCTGAATGAAGTGCAGGCGATTGCGCCCGTTACACCGCTGAACGACCAGTTTGCGCTGACGGACGCGCAGCAGGAAATTATCGCCAGTGCAGCGGCTGCTACGCCAGATGTGGCGATTGCCCCGGCGGGTGGGTCGCTGCTGGTGATCCACGATGCACGGTCGCTGACGCTTGTGAATACGTCTTCCGGGCCAATCAACATCAGCGGGCTGACGGTTGGCAACGATACACTGCGTATTGAGGGCCTTGCATGGGAGGCAGCAGCGGTGGGCTTGTCTGCCAGTGCGCTGCCGCCCAACGAGTGCCTGCGGATTCGCACATTCTTTGACCGGGATGCATTTACGCTGCCAGCAGAATGCGGGTTTGTGCGCTCGGTAGTGTCTATCCCGGCAGAGCAGATGTTCTGGATGCAGGGAGCGTTTGAGATTCGCAATGGGGACACTGTGTTGCAGTCCTGTGCAGCAGCAGAGCCACGCTGTACGGTGGGCTTTTAGCTGCGGGGTGTATGAGGGCATGGCTGCGCTGTAAAATGCCCTCATGACGACGACAGATACACAAACACCACAGGTTATTGTAATTGGCGCGGGGCTGGCTGGCCTGACGGCGGCGGTGCATCTGGCAGAGCGTGGGGTAAAACCGCTGGTGCTGGAGGCAAATCAGGTGTGGCTGGGGGGGCGGCTGGCCGGCGGCGAACCGGAGACATTTTCCCACGCGGGCCGCGAGTGGTCTTTTCCATCCGAGCACGGGATTCATGGGCTGTGGGGCGGCTATATGAATATGCGTGCCACGCTGCAACGGTTCATTGCCGATGACACACTCGCGCCACAGGCCAGCGAGGGCGAGGTGTGGATTAACCGCTGGGGAGAGACGGTAACAAAAGCGCAGGTGGGTACGGTGGTGCGGCGTGGCCTGCTGCCTGCCCCCTTCCACTACCTGAACCTGCTGTTCAGCCCGCGTTTTTACGGCACCATTACCCCGATTGACTTTTTGAGCCTGCCCGGTGTGCTGTTCAGCATGGGCTGGACGGTGGGCACCGACCCGCTGCGCGAGAAATCTGCGCTGGACGGGCTGACGATAGATGATTACTTCACGCTGTGGACGCCAAATTTTAGAGCAACAATCGAAGGGGTGGCACGAAATATGCTGGCCGCCCCGGACGAAGCTATTACGCTGACGGGGTTGATAGCCGCGCTACGCTTTTACACGGTGCTGCGCCGTGATGACTGGCACCCGTACTTTTTCCCGGCGAACTCGCGCACAGCCGTGATCGACCCGCTGGAAACCGCGATCACAGCACGGGGTGGGGTTGTTTTGCGCGGGATGACGGCGAAATGCCTTGAGCGAACAGGCAACGGCTGGCGCGTCCATGTGACGGATGCGACCGGCACGGCTACTTACACCGATGCACCCCACGTGATACTGGCGGCGCACAGTGGCGCGACCCATAAAATACTCGCAGCGTCGGCAGATACACGGGAACAGGCGTTGCAGACGCGCTACCCGCAGATGCTGCGTAATACCGTGGTGCGGCTGTGGTTCAGCCGGGATGCAGACGACACCGCGCCGTCCGGGATGTTTACCGGGGATTTTGTGCCAGATAATTACTTCTGGCTGCACCGCATACACCGCGAGTTTGCCGCGTGGGGTGGCGACGGTGGCAGCGCGATTGAACTGCATTTCTATGGCGACGCCGCGCTGCTGGATCAGCCGGACAAACATTTTATGGTGATGGGTGTGAATGAGGTGGTTCGTGCGTGGCCGGAACTGAAAGGCGCGTTTGTGCATGGCAGTGTGCGGCGTAACAGTAAGGTGCATACGGCGTTCCGGGTGATGACGGATGATATGCTGCATGTGGAAACGCCGTGGCAGAACGTGTGGGCCTGCGGGGACTGGGTGGGCTACGATACACCATCACTGTGGATGGAACGCGCCTGTACCACGGGCATTGCAGCGGCGAATGGTGTGCTGGCGGCGACGGGTAAGCCGGGATATGCGGTGTTGCAGCCGAACCCGCCGGAGTTGCCGGTGCGGGTGGTGAGTGCGGGGGTTCATGGGCTGCGAAAGCTATTCGGGCCGGTGGTGAAAGCCGGTCGCGCATTACGAAAGGGAAAGTAGAAAAACGGGGAGATTGATATGACTGCTGACAACCCGGAAGGCAATGTCGCAATCCTGTTTCTGTTCAGTTGCATTGTGCTGTTCATCGGGCTGGTAGGGCTAATATTCGGGCTATTCTTTGGCGGGCTGCGGGCGAACTATCGGCTGGTAACGGGGCTGTGGGGGCACATACTCGGCGGGATTTATACTGCGCTGGGGTTACCTGTGTTCGTGTTGACCGGCGCAGATGTGCTTTACCGATACATGGGTCGCCCGGTTCCGGGTTGGCTGGAACTGTTTTACTATGAGGGCCATTTTGCTGCATTGTCGGTCGGGCTGGTGTGGGTGGTGGGGTTGTTGATGGTGGGGCTGTTCAGTTTTGTAGTACCAGATGCAGACCCGGTAAGCCGTCATAGGAAGGCGGGTAAGCGGAAGATGTCTGACTATCCTGATTAAGTTGGCCCCATGAATGAAGTGTGTTACACTGCTGGATGGATAGACTATCCGGGGGTGTGGGCAATGCATGGCACCACACATCAACGCAGGTTTTAAGACGGTTTTTGCCGTAGCCGACCATTAGCCAATAGCGGCGACAGCAGAAAGTTCACCGCGCGGCGGATACAACCGCACAGACCCTTCCGTTTTCACTGGAAGCGATGGACTGAGGCTTCACTTTAGCGAGGTTGCCTCAGCCCATCCACTATCATCACTGGTGTGATACCTGTAGCGTATCACAGGCCCCGTTCAAATCACAATCCATCATGCCTGTGTAGAGGAAACCAGTACACCCGTCCAGCGGGCGGCTGCGGTTGCGATGCGTGCGCCGTACAGTTCGGCGGTCAGCAGGTCGCCGCTATCGGGCAGGTTGGCGTCCGGGCGGACGCTGCCGATGGCCCCGACGCCGATGTAGTAGCCGTAGCGGTCGATGTCGCGTCTGTCGCCGGTGATGTTGGATGGGGGCGCATCTGTACCTATCCAGATCATGCGTAGCTGTGCGGCGAGGGTCGCCATGTAGTGCAGGGTTTCCACTTTGTCGCCAGAGGCATAGCCAGAACTGGTGAAACCGCCTGCGATTTTG
>JBCCQC010000613.1:0-3428 GCA_039024535.1 Chloroflexota bacterium | reverse complement strand
TATAGTGCCGTTTGCACTGCTGATTGCCGCGCTGGTGGTGCCGCTGGTGGTGTGGCAACCTTATTTAAGCCGCACCTCGCTGACCATTGCAGAGGCTGGAACGATGTCGCTGGCTCCGGCGGGGCTGGCGGGATTGCTATTGCCGCCACATATGGGTGGGGCTGGCTTCGAGACAATGGTTTACCTGAGTATTCCCGTTTTTGTGCTGGCATTGATTGGACTGTTTACGCTGCCGCGTGTACATGGGATGTTCTGGGGCGGCGTAGTTGTGGTGGCTGTGTTGTGGGCACTGGGCGTGAATACCCCGTTCTGGCCTGCGCTTGCACAGTTCGAGCCGCTGCGCTGGTTTCGCGTTCCGGCGCGGGCGTGGCTGGTAATTGTGGTGATTGCGCCTCTGCTGGCCGGGTACGGGCTGCAAACGCTCATGCGTGTCACTGATGCATGGCGCGATGAACCCCCGAAATTCGTTTTCTGGCTGCGACTGGCGGCGGCGGGCGCGGCAGGCATTTTTGCAGTGTGCGGTGTCACGCTCCTGACAGCGGGTATGGTCGATCTGCCGCAGTCCGCCGCCGCGCTGATGATCTTTAACGGGCTGGCGGTGGGGGTAGTGCTACTGGTGGTGCTGTTACAGCGCGGGCGTGCCGCTATTGTGGCGCTGTCGTTTATGGCGATTACGTTCGCGGATGTGGCGATAACAGGTGTGCAGTGGCTGGAGTGGCGCGGCCCCGATGCATGGTTGGAGCCTTACGAAGATGTGACAACGTTCTTGCGCGAGGATGAGCCAGGGTATGTCTATTCTCCGAGTTATGCGATTCCGCAGGAAGCCGCCGAGTATTACGGGCTGCGGCTGTTCTACGGCGTGGATCCGTTTCAGTTGCAGGCGTTTGTGGACGTGATGGCGCAGGCGAGTAATGTGCCTGTCGAGGGCTATTCGATCACGCTGCCGCCACTGACCGGGATCGAAACCGACGAGGACATCCCGTTTGCAAACCGGAACATCACGCCAGATGTGGACGCACTGGCGCAGTATGGCGTGAGCCATGTTGTTGCTGCATACACAATTGAAGCGAGGGGACTCGAACTGGCCGAGCAGATCAATGGAGTCAACGTGTACCGAAATTCACTGTACGCACCAGATGTGGAACCGCCTGCGCTCATCCCGCCGGAGACGGTCGCCAGTCTTAATCGTGTAACCATCATCTCCGTGTGGGTATCGGCAGTGAGTTTTGTGCTGGTGGGCGCGGGAATCGCGCTGTTGAGCATACGGGAGGCCCAGAATGAGTGATAATCGTGTGCTGCGCTATGTGCCGCTGGCGTTGCTGGCGCTGGTGCTGGTGATTGCCTACTGGCGGCTGTTCATCGGGGAGGCGTTCTTCTGGGGATTGCCTGCGCTGCAATTTGTACCGTGGCGGGCTTACGGTTTTGATGCAATCCGCGCGGGGCACCTGCCACTGTGGAATCCGTATAACGGAGCCGGGGCACCACTGTTTGCGAACTATCAATCGGCGTTTCTGTATCCGCTAAACTGGCCGGGACTGCTGACCCCGAATTATGCCGCGCTCGGCTGGCAGATGAGCGTGACGGCTGTACTTCACCTGTTCATCGGCGGGTGGGGCATGTGGAAGCTGACCGGTGCAGTGGATATGCCACCCCTCAGCCGTGGGGTGAGTGCGCTGGCCTATGCGCTGACGGGCTATGTGGTGGGGCGGCTGGGCACCTACCCGATTGTGAGCGTTACGGCGTGGATTCCGTGGATGCTGTGGGCAGTGCAGGGCATTATAGAGCGAGGCAGGCGGCGTGATGTGGCGTGGCTGGCCCTGATTGTGGGCATGGTGCTGACGGCGGGGCACGCACAGACGGCATGGTATGCGCTGTTGCTGGCAGGAGCGTATGCCGTGTGGTGTGCCGTGACATTCACAGTCAACGAGGGTGACGTATGGCATCGCCCCTACCGCAGATTGATATATGCGCTGGCAGCGGTGATGCTTGGTGCGGGGCTGGCGGCAATGCAACTGGCCGCGACTGCCGATTTACTGGTGAATTCGCAGCGTAGTGACAGTTTTGGCGAGGAACAGGCCGCGTTCAACTTCAGTTATGCGCCGCTGCGCATTCCGAATCTTATTGCGCCGAATGTGTACGGCAACCCCGGCGATGGCAGTTACCTGCCGAGTGGCCTGTTCTATGAGGAGGCGGTGTATGTGGGGCTGGTGCCGCTGGTAGCGGCATTTACGGCCATGTTCGCGTTTATCGGGCGGCTGTTTACGCGCAAACGCGACGAGCGCCGTTATATGCGGGATGTGCCATTCTGGTTTGCCGTGTTCGTCATTGCGTTTGTGTTCGCGCTCGGACGTCACACGCCCGTTTTCCCGTTTTTATATCGCAATGTGCCCACGTTCGATATGTTTCAGGCTCCGGGGCGCTGGCACATTATCACGGTGTTCGCGCTGAGTGTGCTGGCCGGGGTAGGCGTGGCGCAGTGGGGCGTGGGGAAGTGGGTTATCTTCTGGACGCGGCTCACGACCGCCGGGGCCGTGGGCGCGGGACTGCTCGCGGTGCTATCACCGCAGTTTTTACCGCCAGATACACTCGCGCTGGAGGGTGTGCAGGTGCTCACGCAGCAGGTGGCGATGACCGCACTGTGGGTGGTACTGGCCGGTGTGCTGACGCTGCTCTATGCGCCGAATGTGCCGGAGCGGTTTCTTCCGCTGCCGGGATGGTATAACACGGCGTGGGCGTTGCTGGTGCTGGTCGTCGTTGGCGCAGACCTTGGCTGGGCGACACGCGGCTTAAATCCGACGGTTCCGGCGGCGTTTTACAATCCGCTGGAAAACGTGGACAGTGACCCGATGTACCGCGCTTACTGGCCGGAAGAAGACCTGAATCTGCTGCTCTATGGTCAGCGGGAAAGCGAAGACGGCGCACTGGAAACCATAGACGCGGACGAACTCGGTTTTGAGCCGTGGCTGGCCGGGAATGACTATCGCATTGCACAGGAAAACTGGCGCGACTTCCGTGAACTGCCGCTGCCGAACATGAATCTGCTGGACAGGGTGTACCTGCTCAATAACTTCGACCCGCTGCTACTGGAGCAGTTTGCGGAACTGGTAGATAACGTGCCGACCGAAGAACAGGCGCAGATAGATTATCTGCGTGAACTGGCTGTAGATCGCATCTACACGGTGGATGGGGAAGTTGCGATTGATGACCCGGCAAGACGTGTGGAATTCGCTGAAGATTCGACAGTAATTACGGGTATCGAGGAGCAATTTTCTGTTCTGCGTATTGACTCGCAGCTATATGATGATTATCCCATATCTGCTGATGAACTACTTGAGGGAAATTATCTTATCAGAGATCTATGTGGCCTGTTTCATATACGGCAGATCTCGAACGTGAAAACTCGCCTGCCAGTTGAGTGTGCTGCGGAC
>JBCCQC010000612.1:0-3434 GCA_039024535.1 Chloroflexota bacterium | reverse complement strand
TATTTCGTGTGAGCGCGTCATGAGTGCAGCACTGAGCTACACTCAACTGCACAAACAGAAGAATATCTGAGTGAGACGATTCATGCGAGACGTATACATTGTATCTGCCGCACGCACGCCGATTGGCCGGTTTGGTGGCAAACTGAAAGACACTTCTGTAGTCACACTCGGCGCCCACGTCATGCGTGCCGCCCTCGAAAAAGCCAGTTTAACCGGCGATGCGCTCGACCTGTACATCATGGGCAATATCCTCCGCGCCGGTCATGGGCAGTTGCTGCCCCGCCAGGCCGCATTGCAGGCCGGCATCCCCTCCTCTGTAGATGGCTATGCCGTCGATATGGTATGCTCCTCTGGCATGATGGCCGTGATGAACGGCGCAACACAGATCAAAGCAGGTGAAGCTGATCTCGTACTGGCTGGCGGCATGGAGTCCATGTCACAAACCGGGTTTTATCTCTCGCACCGGGCACGCTGGGGCTATAAGTTCCTCATGGGCAACCCGGAAGGCCTCACCGACATTGTGCTGCACGATGGCCTCACCGACCCGATGACCGGCGAGGGCATGGGCGAACAGACCGAGCGCCTTTCCGCTGAATACGGCCTTACCCGCGCAGATGTCGATCAAATCGCCTACGAATCACACCGCCGCGCCGCTGTTGCCACAGAGCAAAACTGCTACGGCAGCGAAATCGTCCCGATTGAAATCAAGTCCCGCAAATCTACAGAAATGATGACCACCGACGAGGGCATCCGACCGGACACCACACCGGAAACGCTGGCAAAGCTGCGCCCCGCCTTCACCGACGACGGCATCCTCACAGCAGGCACATCCAGCCAGATCAGCGACGGCGCAGCAGCCCTCCTGCTTGCCAGCGAAGACGCCATAGCAAAGCACGGCCTCACCCCACTGGCAAAAGTCGTGGGCGGCAGTGTCGCCGCTGTAGATAGCTGGCGCTTCGTAGAGGCCCCCGTCCCGGCAATACGCAAGCTGCTGACCAGATACGAACTCAGCGTGGATGAAATCGACCTGTTCGAAAACAACGAGGCCTTTGCAACAAACAGCATCCTGATGAACCGTGAACTCGGCGTACCGTTCGAAAGCCTCAACATTTACGGGGGCGGTATTTCGCTCGGCCACCCCATTGGCGCAACCGGCGCCCGCCTCATCGTCACGCTGCTAACAGCACTGCAAAACACAGATAGCAAGCGTGGGGTGGCGTCCCTGTGCCACGGTACCGGCGGGGGCACAGCCATGCTGATTGAGCGTGTCTAATCCACAATTCCTTCCGGGGCATCAGCGCCAAACTCCACACGTGTGAGTGCCAGAAAACTGATACCCGGCACCACCATCAACACGGCGGCAAGCTGCCCCACCGCTACAAACCCACCGATAGCCGTTATCTGTGGGGCCAGCAAAGCACCCGTCGCCTGCCCGATGGGGACAGCCAGCGCCAGCAAGGACAGCGGAACAGTTCGTGCTTCCGGCATCAACTCAGAAAATATCGGGATGGTACTCACCACAGTCGTTTCGAAGAAAACAAAATAGACAAACAACCCCACCAGCGCCAGCATGCGCGTCGGCGCATGAGGCATAATCAGGCACATAGCAGCAATCCCCGCCCCGGTTGACAGTACAAACCACTTCTTATTCACCCGATCCGACAGTGCGCCAGACAGAAACTCTCCGATCAACTCGGCAACACCAATCATCACAGCCGTTTGCGCCAACCCACCCAGGTTCACCGCAAATTCGCGCTCCAGCCAGTCCGCATAAGTAACGAAAATCAGCGTCCCGGCAGACATCACCGACACGATAAACAACGTCGGGGCCACTATACGCGGCGACCGCAGCGCCGTCCGTGTGATCTTGCCCCAGTCGATGCGATCCCCATCTACGGGCTTTGCATCAAACGCCAGGTTGCGCCACAGAATCGGCAGCAGCGCCAGCGAAATCATAGCCAGCACCAGATACGGCGCTGTAAAATCAAATCGCGCAATCAGCACACCACCAGCGGCGCACCCACCAGCATCGACAGCGCCCACGATGTTTCTGTGATCGCCAGCGCACGACCACGCCTCGCAAACGGGATCCGGTCTGCCAGATACGCCCGCATATTCGCATCATAAAAAATGCCAGAGCCAGAAATCAGCGCAACTACCATCGCCAGCACCGCCAGCGACGGAAACATCACAATCAGCAGGCTCGCCATTATAAACACTATCGTGGACGCCAGAATGAGCCACTTGCGCCCGAACTTCTCGCTGACAGGCACCAGAAACGGGCTGGCAAACCCCGCCACTGACTGAAACGCCAGCGTCCGCTGCACATCAGCCACAGTGACATCAAGGCCGCGTGCAAACTGCGGCAAAAACGAAAAAACCATCCGCAGTGCAATCTTCTGCACCAGCCGCGTAAACGTCAGCAGTATAATCTGCGCATTCAGCGACACTTCTTTTGATTGTGACATGGGGTTCCTATTCCACGATGTAGTTGCAAAGGCGCAACTGTAGCAAATTGTGTGCATCTGTACAGCATCACCCGCAGGATTCCTGGGGTTAACATCCATACCCAACCAGCGTAATCTACGATAAGATCACCGTTAACTGTTAGCAATGATATTGCCGTATATTCTTTAAGGACACCTGTTGTGAGTTCGATTTCCACAGATTTCAATGACGTTGATGCTTCCGCCACCCCGCCGCGCCGTAACCCTTTCATCGGGCGCATAGCAACCTTCCCGTGGTGGGGTGTGGCGATGATTGCACTGGGTATATATGTCATCACCCTCATCTCTGGCGATGAAACGTTCCGCCGTATTTTCACGCAGTTGCGCAGCGGTGTCCAGATTACGCTGCTCGTCAGCTTTGTGTCCTATGCAATTGCCACCGTCATTGGCATCATTGTGGGCATCGCCCGCTCCTACCCCCCGGACGCAGAAAGCGGTTTTCTGCGCGTGTTGAACTATCACATTGCAACCTTCTACGTGGAAATTTTCCGTGGTCTGCCCATCCTCGTTGTTCTGCTCATTACCACATTCGTGGCAGTGCCACAGTTCATCAACTTTGTGAACGCACAGAACCTCGGCTTCGAACTCGACGCCCGCGACATCACCTACACATGGCGGGCTATCATTGCACTCGGCCTCAGCTACGGCGCGTTTCTGTCAGAAGTGTTCCGCGCCGGTATCCAGTCCATCGAGAAAGGCCAGATCGAAGCGGCACAGGCTCTCGGCCTCACTCGCATCCAGATTATGCGTCACATCATTCTGCCGCAGGCGTTGCGCCGCGTACTACCACCACTGGGCAATGACCTGATCGCCATGATTAAAGACTCATCGCTGGTGGCAATTCTCGCCGTCCGCGACATCACACAGCTTGCCAAGCTATCCGCAGGGCAATCGTTCCTGTATCTGGAAACGTATCTCGTAGCCGCC
>JBCCQC010000611.1:0-3439 GCA_039024535.1 Chloroflexota bacterium | reverse complement strand
ATGGCCGCTTGCTTCTATATATAAGGGATTGGGTGGTGTGTTCGGATGCGGGGGCAGTGCCGGGATAAGAATTCCCCGGTTTTTATCCAGCCGAAAGACCGTGCCAGTAGGCGGCTGTGTGATCTTCTTACCGCTAAAGCTGTATACACGCGGGTTAGACGCTGCACCGATTGGCGCGATATATAGTTTCATGTCGATGTCGGCTGCATCAGCACGCAACGCCTCGATTTCATTATCACCGAGTAAATCGGTGTGCTGCAATATCACTCGCGTACCCCGGAAGAACGCCTCCGGGAATAGATGCGCAGCAGCGGCGGTGTCCAGTTGGCCCTCATGCAAAATATACCCGACGAAAACACCATCATTCCGGTACACAGTCGCTACAAACACATCCGTTTCACCACGCACCGCCGTCAGCCCGACGATGGAATCAGCGTAGGGCAATGGCCCCGCAAGAGCAAACGGTGTATAGCCTACACTCAGCGCAAACGCCATCGCCGCCTCGTTCGGCGCGGACTTTGCCGCCATCTGCCGCTCGAACACACACAGGGACGGCACCCCGGCAGCGAGAATCTCCCGCTTGATATTAATGTATGCGGCCCAATCGTCAGATTGACTGAAGGCGGTGGGTTCGCCGCCGGGGATAAGCACGATTACGGCGTCTGGTTCAGTGAGCTGGTGGTAGGCGGTTTTTGCCTCGTCTGGCGTCAGCCCGGAGGTAATGACCTGCTGCACCTGCGCCACCGGGACGTTGATCGACTTCAGCGCATGGATAAGCCGGTCGTCAAATGCAGCGGGCGGTGCTTCTCCCAGAGCGTTAACAATGCCAATCCGCACCGGGCGCTCTACACTGCCCGCGCTGTACATGCCCACGTCCCCTAGTTCCTGCCACAGTTTGCCGGGGTTGTACGGGCGTGGCTGGCCGTCGCCACAGGTGATGTGTGCTTTAAAGTCGTAGTCTGCTGCCGCCATGAACCTTTCCGGGGTTGCGCTGCTTTTGTAGCTGTCCCCGATGTAGTCCATCGCTTTCAACACCGCAGAGGCCCCCGCCACGGCCTGCGCTCGTTCGCCGATGTTCTGGTAACTGGCTTTGCGTGCTTCTTCCGCGTTGATGCGCAACCGGGCATAGTCTTTTGCGCTCAGCGCAATATACATCGCATGGGCCGGGAACTCGTACTCACCGAAGAATGTGCGTACTTTGATGACCGGCTCACTATCGCTGGCACGGTTGATGCGTTTACGCGCGTCGTTTGTGCGGGCAAAGCGCGTCAGCGTGTCTCGTTTATCGCCCACGGTTCCCGTCACAGCAATCACAACACCACTCAGCAAACGCCAGTCCAGCCACGGCGACCGGCTCACAACCGTCATGCCGATGAGACCGTTCACATTCGGAATTGTCGCGGCATACTCGGCCATATCCAGCCGGTAGATAAGCCGCTGCACCACGCCAATCGAGATAGCGGGTTTTCCATCAATTTCCCACGCTTTAAACGTCGGCTCGTGCAGAGAGCGGAAGTTACCCTGCAATGGTGTTTGCATAGACTGCGCCAGTTGATCGGACAGGCCGGTAACAAATGCGCCAATCAGGTAGCTGGCCTCGTCTGTGGCAGAGGGCCGGTAGCGTTTGACTTTTTCAAGTTCCAGTGTGGCCGGGTTGAAGGCTTTTTTATCCGGCGCGTTATCCGTCAGGATGAGTTTGTCTGCGCGAACCCAGCGGCCTTCGTGTTCACGCGCAAGCTGGAGCACCGTGCGCTGTGATGGTGTGCTGCCATCCACCGGGCGATAGGCGTGCAGCTTCGGCAGCACGTCAGCATTGACCGGGAAAAGTTCTGTGAAAAGGGTATAGTTGCTCATGTGTTCTATTGTATATCGGTTCGGCAGAATCGTGGCGCTTTTCTCGGTGAGAAATTGTTAACGGCACGGTGGTTGGTTCCGGGCATGTGTGCCGGTCGCCATCCACGTGATAAGCACCGTTATCATCGGCAATCGCCGGGTTTGCAATTACTGAGTGATAATAGCGTTATCGACGCCGAGGCATTCACATTGCCGAGGGAAGCCTTATCGTAGAAGCCTTCAAAATGGCTTCGGAGAGATTTTGCGTGCCGCAAAATAGGCCGCGATAACGCGCGTTATCATCGAGCGTGCCATGAGGTAAGCCAAGCGCCAGCGCCGCCAATTTTGTAGAGGGAGTCTACGACCATCTTCAAAATTAGTCGATGATAAACATGTATTATCACTTGTTATTTTCAACTACCCCGGCTCCCCTGCATTTTCACGAGCGGGATAGCGCACCCGGTTGTGAAGAAAAATTCACGATATTGTGACCGAATCGTATAGTTTTAATGAACTGCAAAATGATACACTGTTGCTGATTGCCGCCAATCAATAGTTCAGGTCAGGTTTTACATTGATGATGAAGCGCACCGCCGTCACATTCGCACTCGCTCTTATCGGATTTTTCGCCTCCACCACACACGCACAGGCGACCCTCGTCACGTTCCCGGCCCCACCCGACCAGCAGCCCGGTGACGCCTTCGGTACTGCTGTAGCCGTGGATAACAACACCGCCGTCGTGACGGCACCCAACCACGACGACGGCAACGGCGAACCCGGCGCGGCCTACGTCTACACCTTCGACGGGGCCACATGGACATTCCAGCAGGAACTCACCCCGCCGGATGCTGACGGTTCAGGCTTTGGTATGGCTGTGGACATCTCCGGCGACCTGATTGCCGTTGGCGCCGCACGAGATAACAGCTTCACCGGCGCGGTGTATGTATTTGCCCTTGAAAACAATACATGGAGCTACGAAGCGAAGTACCTTGCGCCCGATGGCGAGGCGGGTGATGCCTTTGGCTTTTCCGTGGCGCTGGCCGGGGACACAATGGCTGTGGGTGCCACGGGCTACGATGCCCCGGCAGAAGGCGGCGGCACACTGGGCAGCAGCGGTGCAGTTTACGCATTCATTCGCACGGCTGGCGAATTCACACCGCAGCCTGTTCTTATCCCGGATGATATTGTGCCTGGCAGTTTACTCGGCTTCTCGGTTGATGTTCATGTAAGCCGTACGATTATTGCGGGGGCACCGTTTGCAAACGAACAGACTGGTGCTGCTTATCACTTCTTCAGTTGTCTTTGTGGGCCATGGGGATCGCCCCACATCACCAAGGACGGTGCGAATTGCTTGCCTTTGGGTATCATCTGGCCAGCCAGCTTTCGGATGAGGTCTTCTTTGGTGAGGAAGGGATCTTCCGGTTTGCTCTCAGGCTTGTCCTTGTCGGCCATACATTTGTCCAATCTTTCTGAGCGACCTAGATAGCAGGTCTAAGCCGCTCAAAACCTGCTACTTTTAGTAGAGCCCGTCGATCCGATCCTGATAGCGATCGCGGATCTTGTGACGGCGGATCTTCATGCTCGGCGTCATTTCTTCGTTCTCGAT
>JBCCQC010000610.1:0-3441 GCA_039024535.1 Chloroflexota bacterium | reverse complement strand
GTTTCAATCGTTGCTGTCTGGCTCGCTGCCGAATGACATTGAGCGCCCAGGCAGTATCTTCTGACATACTGTAGCGATATTCTGCACCACAGGGGCTACGTTCTGGTGTCCATAGAGTTGCCCGTGTGGATATGAGCAGCTCCAGCGTTTTGAGCTGGCCCAACAGCTTACGGTCATGGGGGGTGAGTCCCTGCGTTGGCCTACTCAGCAGAGCCGCAATTTCTTTTCGATTGAGTGGCATACCGTGGTTTTCCCGGTAGGAACGCAGCAGGGTACTCAGCAAACGCTTCCCCGCTGGCGTGAGCTGCGAAACACGCTCATAGACTTGAATAACGTAACGCTTTGCCGCGATTTTTTCCTGCCGTGTGTGGCATATGCTGTATTTCGAGAATTCACCGTACATCGTGTTTAAATCCCATATTCCCGGATAACCATGTTACACAGGGCACTTTTGCCGGGTTTCTGCTGTGTATACTGATTTTGACCGCTGTCTTTGACTGTTTCTGTTCGAGGCTCGATTCAAGTTTGACAGTGTGTAAATCCAACTCTGACCACAGACCTCCAACATTACTGGCATTTTAGAGCATATCGGTTTGGATTTTGACTGTATCAGTTTGCTGGTATAATTTTATGCAACTTTATTTCCAGCATTATTTCCTTTGCAACATGGAGCCATTCCGGTGACTGAAATCAATCGTGGGATTCTGGATCAACTCAGTGAAATCATACGTCCCTTTGCGACGACTCAATCCGACCGGGAAGCGCTCATCGTTCGTGCATTCGGTGTGGGCGCAACCACTAACCGCATTGCTGGCTCGATTGAAATCAATGGCACAACCAGCAATTTCACGATCCTGCTCATTCGTCGTCTGGTAGATTATGGCGAAGACGAACCCGGTAAACCCACGCTCAGGGTTTTACTTGAATCCATTCGTCATGATGTTGGCCCTGACCGACAGGCCGAAATAGATGAGCTGATCGCGGCGCTGTATGGCAACCGGGAAGCACTAACGGTCACTCCAGAGACCCCGAATGCCCCACCATCCGGGGAACATGTGTTTGTATCGTATTCGCGTGCCGATAAAGAACGGGTCATGGACATCATCCCGGCGCTGGAAAGGGCTGGCATTCGCATCTGGGTCGATCAATCCGGGCTGACGCCGGGTACCCCGGACTGGGAACAGGCACTGCGCGATGCCATTCAGGGGTCAAAGGCAGTTATTCTTGCCGCCTCCCCGGATTCGCGCCGGTCGGTATTCGTGAAGGATGAGCTGCGCATTGCACAGATGTATGGCCGCCCCCTGTACCCGATCTGGGTCAGCGGTTCCGAGTGGATAGATAGCATCCCGATGGGTCTGGGGGGCGTGCAGTTCGTAGACGCACGGGGCGATGATTACGCCAGCGCCGTTACATCCCTTGCTGCCCTGCTCCGGACAGGGGAAACTGAATCTGTGACGCATGGGGATGTATCACCGCCCGATGATGCGATAGACGGCCCCACTCCCCTGCCGCAGGATAGCGAGAAGAGAAATCCATATCAGGGGTTGCGTGCATTTACCGAAAAAGACACCCGCTACTTCTTCGGACGTGATGCGCTGGTCACAGAGTTTGTAGAAAAGCTGTTCGCGGGTGATGCACGGTTCCTTGCGGTGGTGGGCCCCAGCGGAGGCGGCAAATCCAGTCTGGTGATGGCGGGCATGATCCCGGCGCTGAGTGCAGCAAACCCTGAGTGGCGGTTTCTGGAACCGATGGTTCCCGGCTCACACCCGCTGGAATCGCTGGCATCGGCCCTATCCACAGAGCTTCCGGCAATTCCCCTGCCGAATATTGTCGAAGCCTTCGAGAAAGACAACGCCGTTCGCAGCCTTCATCAGTTTGCACTCTCCATCAGCAAACCGCCACAGCAAACGGTACTTTACGTTGACCAGTTCGAGGAACTGTTCACGCTCACCGAGACGGAAGTAGAACGCCAGCGTTTTATTGACCTGCTGACCACAGCGGTGTCGGAGAGCAGCGGAACGCTGACCGTGATTCTCTCGCTGCGTGCGGACTTCATGGATCGTCCGCTGGCGTATGCGGAACTGGCGCAACTGCTGGATAACCACAATGTGTTGATTCGGCCAATGGATGTGAGTGATTTGCGTGACATCATCATCAAGCCCGCGCAGCTACAGGGCTTGACGTTCGAGGGTGATCTCGTTGGAGATTTGCTGTTTGAGGTGCGTGGTGAGAGTGGCGCACTGCCGCTGCTGGAATTCACACTGGAACAGCTTTACGAGAAGCGAGATGGAAACACCCTCACCCGCGCCGCCTATAACGAGATTGGCGGGGTACGGGGCGCACTGGCGAACCATGCCGAAACGACCTATCAGCAGCTCCCCACCGAGCAGCACAAACAGCTTGCCCGTGCGCTGTTCCTGCGCCTGATTGAGCCGGGGGCAACCGAACAGGACACTACCCGCCGCCGTGTGCCGCGCACTGACCTGCGCTTTGATGACGCGAAAGTGACAGACACAATGGGCGACGTTGTGGACACCTTCACCACGGCGCGATTGCTGGTGGCGGGTGAGAACACACTGGAAGTGGCACATGAGGCACTCATCCGCGAATGGGAAACACTGGGCGCGTGGCTGCGTGATGCCCGTGACGACTTGCGCCTCCAGAAGATCATCAACAGCAGCGCCGCCGAGTGGGTGCGGCAGGGACGCAGCGACACTTACGATGGGCTGTACCGGGGCAAGCAGCTAGAAGCGGCGCGGGGCTGGATGGCACGCAACACTCCCACCGCCGATGAACAGGGGTTCATTCAAACGTCTGTTGTGGCAGAACAGGCGGCACTGGCACGCGAGGCACAGCAGCAGCGTAACCTGCGTATTGCCCGCGCTGCGGCGATTGCTGTGCTGTTGGTGGCGCTGGTGGGTGGCCTGCTGGGAACACTGCTGGCGCTGAACAACATTGGCAACCAGCGTGATGCTGCAATACGAAGTGCAGAAGAAGCGCAGAGCATTACATGGGCAATACAGGCAGAGGAAGCCTATGAGGACAATAACCAGCCTCTTGCTTACGGGCTGGCACTGAATGCCAACCGCATTGCTAACCCGCCGGGGATTGCACAGGATACCTTTGCGAAGGCAATACTGGCACCGGGCACAATACGCCAGCTACCGCGTATGAGACACAGCGGGGAGGTTTTGAGCGTGGCGTACAGTCCCGATGGCCGCACCGTCGTGTCGGGGTCGTCCGATACCACCCTCATCGTGTGGGATGTCGACAGCGGGCAGGCGCTGCGCACCCTCAGCGGACACTTTGATAGAGTTTTGAGCGTGGCGTACAGTCCCGATGGCCGCACCGTCGTGTCGGGGTCGTCCGATACCACCCTCATCGTGTGGGATGTCGACAGCGGGCAGGCGCTGCGCACCCTCAGCGGACACAGCGGGGAGG
>JBCCQC010000609.1:0-3453 GCA_039024535.1 Chloroflexota bacterium | reverse complement strand
TCTTCGTAAGTATCCCGTTGGAGCAGGTCGCGTTGCTGGATGTGGTGCCCCAGTTCCTCGCGAACCGTTCTGGCGTCAATGGGCGTGTCGGGGTCTATGGCCAGCTCCCAGAGTGCAGTTACCAGAAGGGGTTCTAGCTCTGCCCATGCCGCGCTGGAAAGGCGCACGTTGGCGCGGTACTGGCGGATAGTATTCGGGTCAAGGCTATCGCGCAGTTGTTCCAACGCTTGCTCGGTGCGCAGTAGATGATCTCCCAGCCGATGAGAGACGTAATCGTTCAACCCATCAAGATACAGTGCTTTAACGCGCGACTGTGCGATCTGTCGTTGGATGTCCAGCATCTGGCGCTGCAAATCGACATAGTCTTTGCGAGCGTCCTGCAGGCGGTTGCGAGTGTAATGCAAAACAGAAAGGGGCAGTAGCAACACCGCCCCACCAAACCACAACACCGCCTGTACCCAAAGGTTTGCCCAGATGAGAGCCCCCGTCAGCAGCACTACCGCCGGTGCCAGCACCATCGTGAATGGCGCGTTTTGCCCCCCTGATAAACTATATTGTAGCCGTACCCGTGCCCGCCGGAACTTTTCTGCGGTTTCAATGGCGCTGCGTTGCACCTCTGCAAGCTGGCGCTTGCTGCTCAGGCGTGCCCTGTTCAGCTCTGATAGAGCGGTGTCGTACATCTCTCGCAGGGCAGTCAGGTTCACGCCGGGTTGACGACGTGCCGCACCTAACAAAGATGTTTTCTGGTGCGGGTTCAACGTTTCCTCTGCATCTTTCAGGCGCCGTCGCATTTCCTCTTCAATCTGGAAGGTGTAAGACAATAGCGCCGTGTTCGCTTCTGTGTACAGTGTTTCTAAACGCAACAGGGTGTCTTCACGGCGCTGCCCCCGGGCATCTTCTTCTGTGAGGTTGAGTGTGTTCCCCAGCCTTGCGCGTGCTTCCTCCAGTGTGCGCCGCGATTGCTGGAAGAAGCTGTTGCCCGTACTCTCCAGAGGTACCGTGGTGTAACTGCTCATGCTGAGTGGTTGCGCCGGACGGTCTTCGCACAGCTTTTGCAGAATGCGGTCTATAAGTGCATCTTCCTGGTTAGCGTAGAGCTGCTGGTCTGCCAGGGGTTGAAACTGACCGACACCAATGCTGGTAAAGCGTGCCTCGTTGGATGGTGACTGAACTACCCGGTGTGAAAGCGGCGTGGCCGCGTGCAAATATATAAACCGGGCTGCACCCTGAACAGCTACATCGTAGGGGAGTGTGTGCTTACCTTCGTCAATGTCCCCCCCGAATAGATAACAGTCCCCTGTTTGCAGCGGGGAGTTACGCGGTGTGAGGGGCTGCACATCAGGGTGGTGGCTATTATAGAAGGTGTGCGCCCCGGTGATAAACTGAAGCTCACGCAAGGCGGCGTAGGTGGTAGCATAACGCAGGCGCATGTCCTCATCACTGTGCGCACAGGCAGAAAAAATGGGATCTGTCCGGGGGGGAGCAGGCAAAAAAAGTATGCCGAAAACACGAGCATCTCGCCCGAGCGCCACATTATTCAGCAGGTGTAGTAAGTCTACTAGGGCACCACTGGCGAAGGGATCGTGCAGGTGTGCGGCAACATAAATATACACATTCCCCCTGTCTACAGTGGTAAGCTGCTCAACCAACCCGTGAATGCGCCCCTGCACCCGCAGCAAATGATGGTAAAGCGCCAGTTTGCCGTGTAGCCGGTTCGACGGAATGGCCTGCCCCCAACTGTGCCAGTTGGGGCCGCTCCAACAGCGCACCTCCGGTTTGTAGTAGAGGGCGTTGTAGTCGTCGCGGGTGAGCGTAAGCGCATAGTTGTCGTCATACGCGGTTGGTTCGTCGTTGGTTTCTGCCTCCGGGGTGAGCATAAGCGTCCTGAGTATGTGTGGGCGGTGCCAGAACTGCCCACGTGCTTGCTGGAGCAAATACCGGGTGTGGCTCCCCAACCCGATGAGCAGTACGCCATCAGCCATATTGCATGTCGTCCTTGTCGCCGTTTACATTGTGTTCGCCTGCATATTCGAGTCTGTTGTTCAGGTCATCCTCAATAGGATCAAAGTAGATCGCGTCCCGGCGCTGGGCGTAGGTGCCACGTTTGTGCAGCCGGTCTTGCGCGATGAGCAGGTTGATGATCTGCTTTTCCAGAGCGTATGCCTTCTGCCCCGGTTCACCCCAGATGGGGGTGGGTTTCTGGGCAGTTTGTGGGCGTGTGACCGGGTCTGTGTCGTAGTTGCGCTTTTTCAGGAATACGCGAATCCTGCTTGATAGGTCCGTCAGGCGTTTGCGCCTGCGCTCGGTATCTTGATTGTCAACTTCCACCTCTTCACTGTAGCGCCGCTCGAACGCACGCACGAACAGCGCTGGCATAGCTTGCAGCCGATCTCTGTAAATCATTGCCAGCATGTCATCCAGGGTGGCAGGGTACACGGGGCTTTCCCGCGTGCCTATTCGGAAGGTGTAGAGTGATCGTGCATCGTAGTCCCTAGAATCAGGTACGCTGAAGCCGGGGATGTTCGCCTGTATGGGGATGATGTTATCCAGGCTTCTTTGAAGATCGGCCCGCATATCCTGTAAGGTTTTGTGCTGCCGTTCCAGCAGCCTCGCGTCGAATTCCGTCCAGCCAGCCGCACGACGGCGCTCCGCAGCGTCATGGTCAATTTGATGGACACGGTTGGTAAGCTCAGTAATTTGCTCGTCAAACACCGCCTTTAGCGCCCTGTGTAAGTGTCTATCGAGGACAAAGAGGTAGCGCGGTGCAGTTGAGAATATCGCTCCATCGGCATTGTCGGGCTGTGCGTCCAGCCTGTTTTTAATGCGCACAATCCACCGGTAGGCAAGTGCCCGTGCAAAGCACATTTCCACATCCTGAAAGTTGACGAAATACTGAGAGTTCGGGTCGTGGGGGGTGCTTTCTCGCTCATTGTCCAGATGAAAGGTGGCACTGTAGTCTGTGGTGAACATCTCGTAGTAATAGCGATATTCTTTAAAGTTGCTGAGGGCATGGGCGGGAATGCCATGATGGGTGATGAGCATTGTCACGGCAGCGGGGTCATTGGTTTCTACAACACTGACGTCGCCAGTTTCCATCACACCTGCCTCTACAATGCTGCGAGCATCATCGCGTGTTTCTGCCCCGATGACTTTAATTTCGCTGGGTGGGGTTCCATGCAGCATCCCTGTATTGTAGATGAGGAGCGGTTGTGCCTGTTTGTCCAGCTTGCCTAGTAGACTGTTACGCCATTGTGTACGCGTGTTAGTGGGTGAGTTATCCGCCACGTCCAAGTGAAGCCGATCTGCAAGGCCAGTGCCCCCCCCCGATTGGGAGTGCCTGCTGTACTCTTCGTACTGCTTCTGGGCGAACTGCCCCAGCGCACGAGCATATTCTGGCTGCTGCGCGTCATCTAATGTGAGTGAAAGGCTGCCACATTCCCGCTCCAGGTTGCC
>JBCCQC010000608.1:0-3457 GCA_039024535.1 Chloroflexota bacterium | reverse complement strand
GTTATGGGTCGCGGTTGGGCTGGTGGCGGTATATATACCGACTGTGGCCCTGCGCCGCCCGCTTTACACACGTCAATGGGGCACGCTGGCTGGCGCAATGATATTTATCATCTTGCTGTTCGTCGTGCTCAAGGCAACGCCGCTGACAACAAGCGTGAGCAGTGCAGGCCGCGCACTCACCGGGCAGGATCGGGCATTGGCCGGGGCCATTGACCTGAACTGGATTGGCTTTTCTTACGTCGCGTTCCGGCTCATCCACACCCTGCGCGACCGGCAGACCGGGCAGTTACCGGCACTCAGTTTACGAGAGTACATGACGTATATTGTGTTCTTCCCGGCATTTATTGCTGGCCCCATCGACCGCGCCGAGCGTTTCCAGCAGGACATGACGGCGCTGCCACAGGTCAAACGCTTTGACGGGGAGCGATTTTTGCGTGCATTTGAGCGTATCTGCATCGGGCTATTCAAAAAGTTCGTGATTGCCGACCTGCTGGCGGTGGGCCTATCCCTCAGTCCATCCAACGCGCCGTTGCTGGATAGCACCTTCTGGGCGTGGGTACTACTCTATGGCTATGCACTGCGGCTGTTCTTTGACTTCGCCGGGTATACCGATATTGCCATCGGCATTGGCATTCTGTTTGGCGTGCAACTACCAGAGAACTTTAAAGCACCCTACCTCAAACGCGACATCACCACGTTCTGGCAAAGCTGGCACATTACCCTCAGCAACTGGGCGCGGTTTTACGTGTTTTCGCCGCTCTCGCGCAACCTGCTGCGCCGCAAGCCCCGGCCCAACCCCGTGCTCATCGTGCTGGCAACGCAAACGGCAACAATGGTCACAATTGGCCTGTGGCACGGCATCACATGGAACTTCCTGATCTGGGGATTGTGGCACGGGGTAGCGTTATTCGTCCACAAGCAATACACCGACCGCACCCGCAAATGGTACCGTACCCTCAAAGATAAACCCTGGCAGTCGCGTGCAGTGGAGGGCGTCGGATGGTTCATCACGTTCCATTATGTGGTGCTGGGCTGGGTGTGGTTCGCCCTGCCCACCCCGTCGGATTCAGTTCAGGTTATTGGTCGTTTATTCGGGTTGAGCCTATGACAACAGACACCAGCACACCGGGAATCGGGTTTTTGCTGCGCGTGATTGTGAAGGCGGTTGCGCTGTTCGCAGTGTGCAACTTTGCCACGATTCTTTTGCCAGACGCGCTGCTCAGCACAGCTTCCGTGTACAACACACTTGTACCGGGGCGCGAGCGTTTCCCGTTTTCTAATGCGTCACAGTCCGATAACAACGTGACCATCTCCAATCTGGATGTACTGTTCGGGTCGCACATCATCTACTCCGCCGCACGTGATGACGATGAATACCGTGTCTTCCTGCTGGGCGATTCTGCCATGTGGGGGTTCAACCTCGTCGCCGCCGATCAATATGCCACCCATATCAATGCACAGAACCCGGCAACCCCGGATGAGCAGCCTGTCCGCGTCTATAATCTGGCGTATCCGGGTACTTCAGCAGCAAAAGACCTGCTCATTCTGGAGTATGCAATGCGATACAGCCCCGATCTTGTCATCTGGATGGTGACACCCACCGGCCTCACCCACGAAGAACAGATCAGCCACGACATTACCCGCAGCAACCCGAACTTTGCCCGCACCGTGTTCGATAACTACCGGCTGGATTTAGAGCCAGACTACATCACCACAACATTATGGGAGCGCACCCTGTACGGGCAACGTGAGCAACTATTCCGACTGCTGCGGCTGCAACTGTACGCGGGGACGTGGGCCGGCATCGGCTTTGACCATCGCATTCCTGACA
Source organism: Chloroflexota bacterium (assembly GCA_039024535.1). GTDB lineage: Bacteria > Chloroflexota > Anaerolineae > Aggregatilineales > Phototrophicaceae > DAOTTY01. The sequence continues at coordinate 1,626 of JBCCQC010000608.1, read as the reverse complement.
CCTACCCCACACCCACCAATGACTTCGATGACGACCTGCGCTGGCGTGACCGCGATCCAGGACATAACCTGCTGGATCAGTGGGATATGGATGTAGTGCGTGCTGTGATGAACCGAACCTCACCGGACATGATACTGATTAACGAGCCAGTTTATCGCGCCGATGGCGAAAACAGCGACCTGCACTACAATTCATATCTGCCGCGCTGGGTAAATGACACCTACCGGGAAACAATGGCCGCACTCGCCACAGAAAACGACTGGACGTACTATGACTGGTGGGATGCCGTTCCGCCGTCGGAGTTTATCGACCCGCTGCACGTCAAGCCAGATGGTGCGCAGCAGGTAAGTGATATGCTGCTGGATGTTATTTTAGAAAACGCAGAGGACTAACATGGACGAACAAACAGTACGCGAGAAAATCCGCGACTTTATCAAGCGCGACCTCATCCGCGATGAAGATTACAACCTCACCGACGACGAAGGCATCATCACCGGCGGCCTGATGGGGTCATTTGACCTGGCTGAATTGGGCGTATACGTCGAAGATGAGTTCGATGTATACATCCCCGACCCCGACCTGACCGTAGAAAAAATGGACACGCTCAACCTGATGGTAGCCCGTGTGATGCGGGATTTGCAGTAGCCCATGACCGGGAAACCGATCAAACGGGAGGTCATCAATGGGGTACTGCTGGATGCCGTCACGATCATGCAGGCCGACGACACCCCGGCCATCACCTACATAGCAACCGGCGCAGAGCCTCTGGTCATCACACGGGCGCAGTTTAAAGCGCAGGTGCAGCAGTATGCCGAAGGGCTGTATATGCTGGGCATACGCACGGGTAATCTCGTCGTGATTGCACACACACAGAGCATGGAGAGTATTTACCTGTTCTGGGCCGCCATGCTGATTGACGCCGTCCCGTCCATGTTCCCCACACTGACCGAAAAACTCGACCCCGACATTTACACGCGCAATATGGCGGAACTCGTTTCCAACAGCGACGTGAAGGCCGTGTTCACCACAGACGACTTCGCGCCAACCCTGCGCAGCGTGCTCACCTGCGATGTATTCACAACCAGCCAGATTCACGAGATTCGGGCGCAGGGCGATGTACCCATGCGGCCACCCGCCCCGCCGAACCCGTCACTGACCGCATTTTTGCAGCACTCCAGCGGCACCACAGGCCTACAGAAGGGTGTGGCGCTGTCTCATGCGGCCGTGCTGAACCAGATTGACGCCTACAGCGAAGCCATCGCGCTGAACAGCGACGACGTGATTGTAAGCTGGCTGCCGCTCTACCATGACATGGGCCTGATTGCCGGGTTTATGATGCCGCTGGTACAGGGCGTGCCGCTGGTGCTCATGTCCCCGTTTGACTGGGTGGGCCATCCCGCGATGCTGTTGCGTGCCATCACGGACTATGCGGGGACGTTGTGCTGGCTCCCGAACTTTGCCTACAACCATATGGCACGCAGAATCCGCAAACGTGACCTTGAGGGCGTGAATTTAAGCAGTATGCGCATGTTCATCAACTGCTCGGAGCCGGTGCGGGCCGATAGTCACACGCTGTTTGCCGATAAATTTGCGGATCAGGGTGTTACCCGGCAAATGCTCACTGTG
>JBCCQC010000607.1:0-3458 GCA_039024535.1 Chloroflexota bacterium | reverse complement strand
GGTCAATCAGCAGCAGGGTGAGGTCTGCGAAGCGGTCGTGGTCATTGGGCAGGTAGCTTACTGCACGGGCAATGGGCAGCCGCAGCAGAAACGTGTATGTGCTGCCTATGCCGGGGGCGATGCTGGCGCTCAGGGTACCCCCCATTAGCTCCACAAGCTGCCGACTGATGGACAGGCCGAGGCCGCTGCCGCCATATTTGCGGGTGGTGCTGCCGTCTGCCTGAACGAAGCTATCGAAAATGCGCTGGATGTTTTCTTCGGAGATGCCGATGCCGGTGTCGGTGACATCGAAGCCGATGTGGGCGGTGTGGTCGGTGGTGTGGGTGACGTGGACGGCAAGCGTTACGTTGCCCTTGTGGGTGAACTTGACGGCGTTACCGGCGAGGTTCATGAGTACCTGGCGGATGCGTGTGGCGTCGCCGTGGACGCGGTGGGGGACGCCTGGTGCGATGTTGAGCAGGATGTCTACCGGTTTATTTTTAAGCTGGGGCATCAGGGTCATGCGGATTTCGGTTGTGATGGCACGCAGGTCAATCGGCATGGACTCCAGAACGATCTGCCCTGCTTCCAGCTTAGAAAAGTCGAGGATGTCGTTGATGATGGTGAGCAGCCGCTTTGAACTTTTGAGGGCTTCCCCGGCGAACTCGGTTTGTATTGCGTCTGTGTCTGTTTCCAGCAGCAGTTCCAGCATCCCCATGATGCCGGTCATGGGTGTGCGGATTTCGTGGCTCATGTTGGCGACGAACTGTGCCCGTAGCTGGGCGGTGCGGATGGCTTCGTCGCGGGCCTGGATGAGCTGGCGGTCGGCAAGGTCACGTTCAAGGGCGCGGGCGTAGTTTTCTGCGATGATGCGTGCCAGTGTAATTTCTTCTGGCAGCCAGTCGCGGGGTTGGCGCATTTCGTCGTAGCCGATGAATCCCTCAATGCGTTCGTTGAGGTAAAATGGCATCCACAGGATGGTTTCAATATCCTGCGCTTCCAGCACGCCGTGCAGGTCTTCTGGCAGGTCGGTGATGTGGTGGGGCGCGATGTAGTCTTGTTCGGCAACGAGGGGGAAGAAGGAGGGCAGCATTTCATCGAAGGGGAGGCCCTGAAGATTATTAATTTCTGGTGCGATCCCCGGCGCACACCATTCGTGTGTGTTATCCAGGATGCGTTCGTTTTCTCGGAAGCGGAAGGCATATACCCTCGATACGTTCAGCAGGCCGCCGGTCATGGCGAGCGCACGACTCAGCGCTTCATCGACGCCGGTAAACTGCAAAAACATGCGGTTGATCTCTTTATTGACGACCTCAAAACGCAGCATCCGCCGCCAGCGCTGCTGTGACCGATAGGAATCGGTAATATCGCGGTAGTGCCATAGGTGCCCGATGTGGTCGACATCGTGCGTGACGGGTACATAATCACGGGAGAAGACACGGCCATCGGCGAGGAGCAGGGTTTCTTCCGAGACGGGTTCTTCTGACTTGAGGATTTCGTCGAGGCGCTGGATGAAGCCGGTGGGGTCTGCGAACAGGTGTTTGCTGCTTTCTGCTGTGGTGCTGCTGTGGCTGGCATAGAGTGAGCGGGCCGGGACGGGAATCTGGAACATATTGCAGAAGGCCTGGTTCACCAGCACGATGTGGCGGGTTTCATCTTCTACGAGGACGCCGCCCTGTAGACTGGTGATGAGCTTTTCGAAGCGAGTTGAGGTGCGCCGGATGACTCGCTCGAAGGCCTGCCGTTCGGTGATGTCCCTGAGGTAGGCGAAGAAGATGCGCTGGCCGTCCATTTCTGTGGGGATAATGGTAATTTCTATGGGGAATTGTGCCCCGCTGCGATGCATGGCGGTGACTTCTACGCGGCGGTTGAGTACCGGGCCTTCCCCGGTTTCGATGTAGTGGGCGAGTCCGTTATGGTGGGCTTCCCGCAGGTGGGGTGGGATGATGGTTTCTGCGAGGGTGCGCAGCAGCACATCGGCACGGTTGTAGCCGAACAGTTGCTCGGCGGCTTCGCTGAATTCGATGATGTAGCCTGCTTCATCGACGATGATAATGCTATCCAGCGAGGCCTTCAGCAGGGTTTTGAGAATATCGGGTTTTTCTGGCAGGATCGCTGGCATTATGAGGCTTCTGTATCTACTCCGAGTTGTTCGAGGGCGTCTGCGACGGTGGCAGTTATCTGGAATACTTTATCGAAGCGGGTGAGGGTGAGGATGCGCTTTGTGGCGGGTTGTGTGGGTTCTACCAGCACGACATCGCCGCCAGCACCCCGTGCCCGCTTGAGGAGGCTGACCAGTGCAGACATGCCTGCACTGTCCATGAATTCGGTCTGGCTGAGGTCAACGATAAACTGCTGTGCGCCGCTGTCCAGCAGGCGCGTTTGTTCGTCGCGCAGTGCAGTGACGGTGAAGGCCTCCAGGCGGCCTGTAATTTCCAGAATGTGAACGGTGTGCTGTGTGCGTGTCTGGATTTCCATTTTGTAGCTCTCCTGTTTATGTTCGTGAGATGCCGTCAGAGGCCGGGACAGGGTGGCGTTCTGCCAGCAAGTGCTCGAAGTGTAACAGGTACCAGTCTACAATTTCGCTCATGGGCAGGCCATTGGCTGCGATGAGGTTCTGCCTTGCTGCGATCTGTCGGTAGGCTGGATTGTCTGCAAGTTGCCACATGGCCGCCGCTGTGCTGCTGATATTCCCCGGCACGAAGAAGGTCACGGTGTAGCCTTCTGTTTTTACCGTATCGGCAATGGCGCTGATGTTGGGCGCGGCAATAGCTTTGCCATAGCTGCTGGCACGTTGCAACAGACCGGGGATTGTATTGCCGGGGGGAACCAGTACTACAGTTGCGTCATCAAGCAGATGTGACAGGGTGGTATCGTCTACGTGGTTGAGGTAGCGGATGTGGTCGATGTGGCGGTGCCGAGCCTTAACCTGCTCGATGCAGGTTTGTGTTTGTGGATTGTCGCCACCGGCAATCAATAGTTCAACGGGTTGCGTTGCACGCTGTTGCACGATGTCGAATGCACGAATGATCGTGGTGAGCGGTTCTGTGTCTGTAAAGTATCCCGGTACTACTATACGCAGGGGGCCGTCCTCGCTGGTTGTAGTGAGTGTGTTTGCATCCAGTACGCCGTGGGGCACCAGAAGCACATTATCCGCATTGTAGTTTTCGGTGAGGTTGTCTACATAGGTGGGGATGTTGACGGCTACAAGATCGGCCTGTAGCACAGCGCGTGTTAGCATTTTCCCGGCCCATTGTTTTGTGCGGGGGTCGGTGCCATCAAACAGGGTGTGTAGCATGACCACGGTCAGTGTGCCGGTGGTGTGGGCAAGCCACGGTGCCAGCATACTGGCCGCCGCCGCCAACTGATGCCGGGCGAACGTGGTGCCCTGTAAGTTGAATATGACAACGTCGGGGCGTTCGGCTACCACGGCACGCCGTACCCGCAGCGCTGTATCCCATGCACCATAACGCCAGCAG